>NZ_JBHFNP010000219.1:0-2521 GCF_041929235.1 Microseira sp. BLCC-F43 | reverse complement strand
TTTATCGTCAGGTTAGAGTCGAGTGAAGAATCACTTCTCCACCCTCTCCTACAGAACCGGACTTGACAGTTTCCCATCATCCGGCTCCTCAATAACTCGGTTCTTTATCAAGAATACCTAAACTACCATCGTTGGCAGTCTTTTCATCATGGCAATGTCGGTGGAGAGCTTGGAGATTGTCATAATTATTCTTACCTCCTCTGGACTTTGGATTGATATGGTCAATCTCTATTAGATCTCCAAATTTAAAATTTAGTCCGCAATGGTTACATTTTCCTTTCTGTTTCTTCATTAATGTTGCCATTTTGGTTGAAACTTCTGGATGTTTACCCATGCGTGAACGTAAGTATTCCCAGTCGCCATCGTATGGACTTCTGCTGTTCTGCACTTTGACATGATTCTTTATCTCAATCTCATCGTGCTTCTTTAACCTCAATCCTTCAGTAGTACTGAAGCTCCAATTGTCATCACCGGCGTGCCAATATTTATTATAGATTTCTTTAGCACTACTGTTTGGACAGCGGTGTTTTGCCCAGGCTCTGAGTTTTAGATAGACATCGTTATCTATCTTGCCAAAAATTTCTTGACTCACAACTGTCGAGTAATAGTTTGCCCATCCCACAATTATCGGATTAAGTTCCTTTATCAACTCATACTGTTTGGAGTGTTTATGGGTGTCTATTACTCTAGTGATGTTTTCTTTGTGCCTTTGGCGGATCTCATTGCTTGGCATTATGAGTGTTTTGAAGCCTAGTGGTTCTCCTTTGGCATTCTTGGCACTGCGGAACATTCCTGTCCTGTATTGCCTGACGAAAAACCCAAGGAAGTTAAACCCAATATCTCCCTCAAACTCTTCGATTGTATGGCAGATTTTTGTTTGACTTGGCTTTAGTTCTAGCCCCATGCTCTCCAACCATTCAGAAATAATCCGCCGTCAAGTGTAAATAACACTTAGATCTAAGTGCAGAATTACAAAGTCATCCGCATATCTAATAATATTCAGCGAACTAACTTTGTTCTTCCAACTCGTTTGGTGTCCTTTAGGATTACGAATGTCTAAAGTTTTGGCAAACTCGTTGAGCATTTCTTCCATCCCGTGTAAAGCTATATTCGCTAATAACGGGGAAATAACGCCGCCCTGTGGTGTTCCAAGAGATGTTGGCAGTAGTTCTTTGCTATCAATCACTCCAGACTTAAGCCATGCTTTTATTTGACGGCGTAATCTGGGGAAGGTGTTTAGTTTTTCCAGCAAAGCCTTATGGTTAATTTTATCGAAACATTTGGCAAGATCTGCGTCTAAAACATACTTCGGTTTTAGGCGAATTGCTTTAAATATTGCTTCGATAGCATCATGAGCAGAACGTCCTGGTCGAAACCCGTAAGAGTTAGGCTCAAAACCTGCCTCCCATTCAGGTTCTAGTGCTAGTTTTACGAGGGCTTGTAACGCCCTGTCAGACATTGTGGGTATTCCTAATGGACGTTTTTCCCCACTAGGTTTTGGTATCCATACCCGGCGGGTTGGTTTACTTTTATCTGTGAGTTTTAGCTGTCCTACAAGGTTTAATCTGGCTTCTGGGGATAGTGATTTAATTCCATCCACTCCTGCCGTCTTACGGCCTTGGTTATCTTGTGTTACCCGTCTGACTGCTAGACATTTTGTTGACCAGGAACTCATTAAGGTTTTCTGAAGTTTGCGGACAGTCTTGATGTCGCCACGACTACTGGCTTTATAGATTCGTTTTTGCAACTTGAATACAGGTTTTTCTATTTGTTTCCAAGGTAAATCTTTCCATTGCTGAATAGACTTAATACCCAAACAGATAGGTATGTCGTGCTTCCATTCCATCCTGAACGATTGTTCGGCTTTAGACATATTGATTGCTACTAACAACTCGATATTCCAAGTCATCGTACCTACGTCAGCGTATCCTGAACATTACTTCAGGCATTTGCTTTTTAGGCAATCCTTCTCTCTGTTTCATTTGGATGGTTTCCTACTCAGATATCGACCTATTCTGAGAGAGAACAGAGAGTTACTTCGTTCCAAATCATCTTTTGTTTGAGCCTTTAGAGCGCCACTCTCCACCGGGTTTTGAGGTAGTGCTTGATAGTCGAGTGTTCAGTCGCTATCACCCCATTATCCTTGCCTTTTGGCTTGGGCTAACCGTCGTTGCCCATTGCTGGTGACGATGGTTCATACATGGCTTCAGGCTTACGCTTTGCTCATGGACTCATGCTTACAGGGATTCTCTGTACGGTTTGGAGTTACCTGCTTTCTATCCCGCTTTACCCATTTGATAACCATTCTCTTGAGTAGGGATAGTGCTGTCACCGCTGCACCTGCGGGCTAGGACTTGGAAAACTAGGAATTTCCCTCACCTACAAGATGATTTAGTTATCATCAGTTAAGGATTCAAGTGCGAACTCTACTCTTTTGGGTTACTTAACTGATGTCTAACATCCTCCTATTTCTAGGTTTCGTTAGAACGAATCGCACGAACAGTCCCAGCCCCACGCGCTT
>NZ_JBHFNP010000218.1:0-2542 GCF_041929235.1 Microseira sp. BLCC-F43 | reverse complement strand
GGGAAAGCCTGTGGAAAATCTTGATTTATCCCCTTTGACTCTGCCCCTCAATGCTTTTAAATTTTTCACTTAAAATGCCATCCCATTTTCTGACCTGAATACTAAACATCGAAAATCATTTTGAGCGGTCAAAGTATCTATAACGAATTTCAGAAAGTTGGGAGCTAGTTAAAGTTACCATGATGCTGGTTATATTTACTAAGCGAATCGCTCACTTCCTCCTAAAGGTACTTCTAGTAAATCTTAATTATTTATTTAATTTTATCTCAGAAGTTTACCTTTTTAAAATCTCAGTTATTATATAAAATCTCCTCATATCTATCTGCTTGAGATTTGGAACTAACTAATTGTTTATATTCCATTGATCCCACTTGTCTTGTGTTAATAATAATGAGAATCATACAGAGAGGGAAAAGGCAATCTTTGATTGCCTTTTCCCTCTCCCCGACCATGCGTGATTCTCATTTTCATTCAGAGTAAAATTGAGCATATTCACTCATTGACAAAAGCTCCACTTTCTTAACCTGTCACGAATGGCGATGGTGCGGAGCTTCAATATACCGCTTTATCGCCTCGCTACTAACATTACCCGCAGTACTGACAAAATAGCTGTTAGTCCAAAGTGACGGCAGCTTTTTTAATTGCGGGAACTCTTTACGTAGATAGTAGCTAGACCGCCCCTTAAATGCCTTAACAACTAAGTGAGGAGTATCGACGGGTTTAACGCTGATAAATAAGTGAACGTGGTCGGGAGCAACTTCTAAAGCCAGAATGTCCCACCCCTTCTCTATCGCCAGAGCGAGAAAAATTTGTCTCAATCTCGTTGCTATATCCCCGACCAAAACCTTCTTCCTCCGCTGGGGAATCCACAACTAGTGATAGTTAACCAAAAATTTAACGTGGTTATGGGTTTGATAGTCTTTCTGCAACAGCATAACTTGTCGATTTGTCACGTTTGATTGACAACCCCATCATAGTTGATTACTATAAGTGACTCAACTACTGCAAGAGGCCATGCCGAAGGCTAAAGCTAAAACCCCTATGGGTGTCCAGCAAGTTTTACTGCACCCAGACGGCGAAACGCGATCGTTGCTCTTGTACCTCTGTCAACAGTAGGGTCAACTCTACAACAGTGGGGTTTACTTTGCCAGAAAAATTTTCTTTAAGACCGGGAAGCTGTTGACTGGAAAGTTCGATTTAATTTACGAACCATCGGTTTTAAAATCAATGGTTGCTCAATCCTTACCTTCGACGCCGATGCAACAAACGTTGATGTCGGTGGCAGAAGCTTTCAAATCTTTTAAAGAACTGAGGGATTTACATCTCAAAGGTAAGTTGCACTTGGGACCCTGACCGCCTCACTACCTCAGAGGCTCAAAGTTATTCAAAGTAGCTTATCATAACTCTGGCGCACAGAGGCCGGTGTTGGTAGATGGTAAGCTAAAATTTTCTCTGGGATTGACAGTTAGAAGGTGGTTTGGAGTATCTGATTTTTTCTGGCCCATGCCTTCAAATATGGAATACTCAAAAGTCAAGGAGTTTACCATCTTGCCCAAAAACGGTACTTTTTATCTTGAGGTATCTTATGAGATGAAAAAAGAAAAGCACGACTTGGATATTAGCCGTGCTTTGTCAATTGACCTGGGAACCGCTGATAATTTAGCCGCTTGTGTCGATACCCTGGGCAATTCTCTACTGATTGATGCCCGCGCTATGAAGGCAATGAATCAATTGTGGAATAAAAAGGTATCGACCCGTAAAGAAGGCAAGCCCGAAGGATATTGGGCTCGCTGGTTAGACCGAGTTACCCAAAAGCGCAACCATCAAATGCGCTTCGGGAGTTAATAAGGCGGCGAAGTTAATCGTTCAACATTGTTTGAAGTACGGGATTGTCACCCTGGTGGTTGGCTGGAACTCAGGCTTTAAAAACGATGCCAATCTTGGCAAGGTCAATAACCAAAAATTCGTTCAAATGCCACTGGGGAAACTAAAAGATCGATTGAAACAGCTTGGCGAAAAGCACGGCATTCAGTTTGTAGAAACTGAAGAATCCTATACCTCGAAAGCCAGCTATCTTAATGGTGACTCCCTGCCTAAATATGGTGAAAAACCTTTAGGGTGGAAAGCATCGGGTAAGCGAATTTCGCGGGGATTGTATCGCTCTGCTGATGGTTCAATCGTTAATGCGGATCTGAATGGGGCCGCCAATATTTTACGCAAAGTAGCCAGCTTTTCTTCGCTTAGACTTAGGCTTACTGGGTAGACGGTGTTTGGTGCAATTCGTTGGCTATAAACTAGAATCCACGAGGGTTCGGAGGATTAGCCGCAAGGGAGAACCTTGACAACTGAATGACCATGTAGGTGAAAATCTTACCCCGCAGGTGCTGCGGTGAAAGCACTTCCCCCAGGTTCGCGACTAGCCATGTGCGATGTGAAAGTCGTACATCAACGTGTTAAACACGTTAAGAATGAGGAGCCGCCTCCTCCGGGGATTTCTCTCTCCCCGTCCCCATGTAAAAAGAGTCAGAGACTCTGCCTACGT
>NZ_JBHFNP010000217.1:0-2798 GCF_041929235.1 Microseira sp. BLCC-F43 | reverse complement strand
GATTTACAATAACCTGGGCTACAACCTGCAACAACAAGGCAAGTTAGAAGCAGCGATTGCATCGTATCAAAAAGCTTTGCAGATCAATCCCAACTGCGCGGAAGCAGAGGCGAATTTGGGCAACGCGCTTCACGCCCAAGGGAAGCTCTCCCCAGAGCAACAAACTTATTATGCACAATTGAATGGCAAATTAGGTCAGGCTCGCAAAAAAGCCGGAGATTTAGCAACGGCCGCAGTTTACTTTCAAAAAGCCCTGGAACTGAATCCCAACTCTGGGGAATTTTCTACGAGTTTACGAGAAATTTATCAACCATGACGAGAAGCACAAAACCCCCGTCGTTTACGCGGGGGATTTGTGCAAAGCCGGGACTTTTAAGTCCAGTCAAAGCGCAACTATGCTAAAATAGATTGGGTCAGTACAAGACTTTAAAACCTACCGACCGACTGGGGGAAAGTTTACGACCGAGGATCCCGTTGTGAGACTAGGATTTTGCCCGCCTGAGGGTAAAAGGATGGCGCTAAGGTTTCCTGAGTTGTCAGGATATTAAGACTCAAAGGTCTTAAGAATCCCCGCGCCTTTAGGACGGGGAGTGTCAAGAAAGTCAGCAGAAGTTATAGCGGATTGCAGCCGTACCTCATAGGGCTTTATTTTTTAGCGGCAGCAAAAATGGCTGCCCCTACACTTGCCTTGCGCCAAAAGGCTTTCCCTAACTCCCTGGCAATCCGCTGTAAACAAGGCAGCAGCATCTGCTCGGGGCTTGCCCACTATAACGAATACAGAACCTAGTTAAAAGTGAAGGGGAAAATAAAAATGAAAAAAAGCCAAAAATCTAACCGCAAAAAAGAAATTAATCTGGTGGAATCATCGGTGCAATCTCTGCTGAAAAAAGCTGTAGAGCAACATGAGTCAGGGAAATTATATCCAGCTGAAACTCTCTACAAACAGGTAGTAAAAATTCAACCCAATCATCTGAACGCTAACGTGGCATTAGCAGAAATATTGCAAGCGGAAAATAAATTAGACGAGGCTATAGAAGCTTATAAAAAAGTTTTAAAACTCCAGCCAAATAACCAGATAGCTGTTGTAGCACTTAACAATTTGGGAAATGCCTTCAAGGAAAAAGGCAAGTTAGATGAAGCAGTAGAATACTACCAGCAAGCCTTAAAGATAAAACCTGACGCTGATGTTTATAACAACTTAGCAACGACCCTCTCCGACCAAGGTAAGCTAGAGGCAGCGGTAGAGTCCTACGAGCAAGCTTTAAAAATTCAACCAGACTATGCTTTAGCCAAATTTGGCCTTTGTATGAGTCAGCTGCCGATTATCTATTCCAGCGTCGATGAAATTCATTTGAGGCGAAAGAATTATCAGCAACATCTAGAGAATTTAGCGCAACACTATCAATTAACCAATCCCAAAGAAAGAGCCGAAGCGACTGAAGCCATCGGTTCAATGCAGCCTTTTTTTCTGGCTTATCAAGGCTGCAATGACCGACCTTTGCAGCAAATTTATGGGTCAATGATTTGTCAGTTAATGTCGAGCCGCTATCCCCAAGGTCACCAGCCAATATCTCTGACAAATTTACCAGCTAACGAAAAAGTTAGGGTGGGAATTGTGACCGGATTTTTTCGCAATCATTCCTGTTGGAAGTTAATCAGGGGTTGGGTAGAAAACCTGGACAGAAGTGAGTTTGAATTATTTGGATATCACACACGCTCAGAACGGGATGGGGAGACTACCAAAGCAGCGAAAGCGTTTGATAAATTTATTCAAGGTCCCTTGCCGTTTGAACAATGGTGTGAGTTAATTCAAAAAGACAAGTTACACGTTCTGATTTTTCCAGAATTCGGGATGGAACGCACAACGGTGCAGTTAGGGTGCTTAAAACTGGCTCCGATTCAAATGACATCTTGGATTCACCCTGAGACGAGTGGGCTACCGACGATTGACTATTTTTTAACCAGCGATTTAATGGAACCGGAAAATGGTCAAGACCACTATACAGAAAAATTAGTCAGATTGCCCAATTTGTCCATCCACTACACACCTTTAGACGTCCAACCTCAAGTAATCAAGAAACAGGACATTGGGATCGCAGATGATGAAATCATGTTTTGGTGCTGTCAATCTTTATATAAGTATTTACCTCAACATGATGATGTATTTCCTAGAATTGCTAAGGAGTTAGCACGGGGCAAGTTTGTATTTATTAAACATCCTACCAGCGAACAGATAACAGAAGTCTTTCGCCAACGGTTAAGCCATGCTTTCGAGGAATTAGGGCTGAATTATCAAGACAGGTGCATCTTTTTGCCGCACATGGATGGCAAGAAGTTTGCCGGAACGGCAGCGATCGCAGACGTATTTCTAGATAGCATCGGTTGGTCTGGAGGTAACACTACCCTGGAAGCGATCGCACACAATATTCCGGTGATGACATGGCCAGGAGAAATGATGCGAGGACGCCATACGATGGCTATCCTCAAAATGATGGGCATCTCAGAGACAATCGCTCAGACTAAAGAAGAATATGTGCAGATGGCAGTGCGTCTGGGGCAAGATGCTCAATATCGTCAATACATCTCGCAACAAATTGCCCAGAATAAGCACCTATTATATGGCGACTTAAAACCTGTCAGAGCCTTGGAAGATTTTCTCTTAAAGCTGGTCAACAAACCCAGAAGATTTGGCGCAAGAGAAGTAACCGAAACTCTGCAATTGGCAGTTCAACATCAACGAGAAAATCGCTATGCGGATGCTGAACAACTCTATCGTCAAGTGCTGGAAAAACAACCCA
>NZ_JBHFNP010000216.1:0-1347 GCF_041929235.1 Microseira sp. BLCC-F43 | reverse complement strand
TGGGTTGTTTTTCCAGCACTTGACGATAGAGTTGTTCAGCATCCGCATAGCGATTTTCTCGTTGATGTTGAACTGCCAATTGCAGAGTTTCGGTTACTTCTCTTGCGCCAAATCTTCTGGGTTTGTTGACCAGCTTTAAGATAAAATCCTCCAAAGCTCTGACAGGTTTTAAGTCGCCATATAATTGGTGCTTTTTCTGGGCAATTTGTTGGGAGATGTGTTGACGATATTGAGCATCTTGCCCCAGACGCACAGCCATCTGTACATATTCTTCTTTACTCTGAGCGATTGTCTCTGAGATGCCCATCATTTTGAGGAAGGCCATTGTAACCCGCCCCCGCATCAATTCTCCTGCTAAGGTCACCACTGGAAGGTTATACCCTATAGCTTCGATGCTCGTATTACCTCCAGAGCAACCGATGCTATCTAGGAAGACATCTGCAATGGCTGTAGTACCAGCAAAACTCTGGGAATCCCAACTATGAGGTAAAAATATACAGTGGTTTTGATAATTAAGTCCGAATTGCTCAAAAGCACGGCTTAACCGCTGACGGAAGACTTCAGTCACCCGTTCACTGACATTGCCAAGAAATACAAATTTCGCAGCAGCTAACTCCTGAGCAATGCGGGGGAAGATATCATCATGTTGCGGTAAATACTTGAATAAGGATTGGCAACACCAGAACATGATTTCATCATCTTGGATGCCTATATCCTTTTTGGTTATGGCTTTAGGTTGAATTTCAACAGGTGTGTAATGGAACGCAAGATTTGGTAACCTAACTAACTTCTCTGTGTAGTGGTCTTGTCCATTTTCTGGCTCCATTAAGTCACTGCTCAAGAAGTAGTCAATCGTCGGTAAACCACTGGTCACATAATGTCCCAAAGACGACCCAATTTGAATCGGGGCAAGTCTTAAGCAACCCAGCTGAACAGTTATTGAGTCCATCATTAATTCTGCAAAAATCAGGATGTGTAACTTGTCTTGCCTAATCACCTCACACCATTGTTCAAGCAGCAACGGACCTTGAGTAAATTTATCAAACGCTTTCGCTGCTTTGGTAGTCTCCCCATCCCGTTTTGATCCTGTGTGATATCCAAATAATTCAAACTCGCTTCTATCCAAGTTTTCTACCCAGCCCCTATACGGAATTTTCCAGATAGAATGTTTGCTAAAAAATCTGGAAACAAAACCCACCCTAATTTTTTCGTTGGCTGCTAATTTGGGAAGCTCAATAGGTAGGCAACCTTGGGGATAACGACTCCACATTAACTGACAAATCATTGACCCATAAATTTGCTGCAACGGTCGGTCATCCAAGGCTTGATAGCCCAGATAAAAAGGCT
>NZ_JBHFNP010000215.1:0-2750 GCF_041929235.1 Microseira sp. BLCC-F43 | reverse complement strand
GTCCCATTCCTTTGAGCCATTCGGATATTATCTTTTGGCATTGAGTCACCACGTTTATATCTTCGTGTATGACTACAAAGTCGTCTGCGTATCTTATGAAACTCAGCGACTTTACCTTGGTTTGCCAACTCACTTGATTTCGTTTTGGATTTGGGATGTCTAGTGTTTTGGCAAATTCCATGAGTCTTATTTCCATTCCATTTAGGGCAATATTAGCTAGTAGCGGCGATATCACCGCGCCCTGTGGCGTACCCTCTGAAGTTGGAAATAGGTTTTTCCCATCGATTACACCTGCGTTTAACCAGGATTTATTTTCGCCAAAAGTGCTTCATGGTTGATTTTATCGAAACATTTTGCTAGCTCGGCATATAGCACATATTTGGCTTTTTGCCTAATTGCGTTGTATATTGCTTCGATTGCATCATGACATGAGCGTCCGGGTCTAAATCCGTAAGAATTAACCTCGAAACGCGCTTCCCATTCCGGTTCGAGTGCTAGTTTTGATAGTGCTTGTAATGCCCTGTCGTACATCGTTGGTATGCCTAGGGGTCTTTTTTCTTCGCTTCCAGGTTTTGGAATCCAAACCCTACGGGTAGGTTTCGTTTTCCCTTTTAGCTTCAGATCGTCAACCAGTTTTAGTCTGGCTTCCGGTTTTAAGGATTTAATCCCGTCAATTCCGGCTGTTTTCTTGCCTTGGTTGTCCTGTGTGACTCGGCGCACTGCTAAGCATCTGGCACTCCACGACCTGATGAGGATTTTTTGCAGCTTTCGGACTACTTTGACATCACCACGAAACGAGGCTCGGTATATCCGCTTTTGCAACTTGTAAACATCTTTCTCTATCTGTTTCCAGGGTAATTCCCGCGATTGATAGTCAGGTTTTGTTCCTAAACAGATAGGTATGTCTTGTTTCCATGCCACCCTAAACTTCAGTTTGGTTTTAGCCTTTTCCATTGCTACTTACCGCTATACGATCCATTTCACCGTGGGTACGTCAGCGTATCCTTTTGTTTCCAAAGGGCGAAAGCTTCTTACCCAATCCCTCGCTACAATTGCATTCGGCTGGTTACCGTCTTGGGTATCGACCTCCCCTTGGGCATTTGTAGGGTTATTTCGTTCCAAGACACCATTATTGGGAACCTTTAGAGTGTTACTATCCACCGGGTTTCTTGGCGGTGCAAGTTGGTCAACCAGGAAATTGCCAACGCCGTATCCGTGCCTTTTGGCTTGGGCTGATAGCCGTCTTCGCCCATTTGCGATCTCGATGGTTCGGTCGTAACTTCACGTTGTAGTTACTCGTGGGTTCTTGCTAGACGGGATTTCCAGTACGGCTCTAGATTACCGCCGTTCATCCGGTGCTTCACTCGTTTGATCGCCATTCTCCCAAGTGGGGGATGCGCTTTCACCTCTGCACCAGAGGGATAGGACTGGGAATTTCTAGGGTACTTTTCCTCACCTACATGGTGTCTCAGTTATCCTCTCTAGAGGATTCAAGTGCTTCCTCAACCTTTTGGTTACTCTAGAGAAGTTAGTCATCCTTGAATATTGCTATTCATTTCGACTAAACGAATCGCACTCCTTGCTTTGCAGCTAGATACTCGCTCTTTAAGATCAATTCATTCGATGCGGCATCGCTTATAGCGCGGTTTAATCCCCTTTTCCTTGATTGTCCATTTGGTAAAAACCTCCCACTTGTATCGTCCTTTTTGACTTGGCATCGGCGCAACATTCCCGCGGCGTTTAAATCTTCTATCGCGATGGCATCTACTCGTCGAGAGGTAATAGTCTTCGCCACCCACCACTGAGCGAGCCTGTCTCTTGTCGGCAATCTTTTTATGCAAGCGCCCCACTTTTTTGTCCGCTTTTTTACGTTTTTTGCTGCCTTTAACGCAAGCGACTGACTCGGCGTTGTCTAACTTTAAGGAGATGTTTTGTCTTTTTTCTGGTAGCAAACTTGGGATTTTCAAATTGATCACTGAAAGATGTACTAACTTGGTGATGCCCAAATCGCCACCGAGGAGCGATTTTACTTCCCCTAGAGGCTTGGCTGCGTAATCGGGTATGGTTTTATCCTCAATTCTGACCGAAATATACCAACCATCTTGGCGTTGCCGGACAGTAACGGATTTGATTGTGAAGCCGTCAGGTACGGGTCGAGAGTTATGAAAACGCATCCAACCTAATTTGGGGAAGTAAACATTACTCGCTTTAATTTTCACGCCTGTGGCATATGTGAATGAGGTAAAATTGCTACGAGTTTTGAATTTCGGAAAACCTTGGCCTTCAAAAAAGTTCTTATAGGCAACATCTAACCGCTTTACATTCTGCTGCAATACGGTTGAATCAATCTCACCATACCAAGGTCTAGCTAGTTTTAATTGTGGCAGCGCCGTAATCTGAATATCGCCGGCACTGCGGCGAGGATTTTTGGCGTTTCCTTCCTGATCTACCAAGGTATCTTTCCCAGGTGCAAGAGAAGCACCATTCTTGCTGACAAAGCACGTCAACGGACAAGCAAGAACCCTAGTTTTAATATCGCAGTAATCGCCCAGGATAAACTGTTGACTGTATTGGACTATCCTGTCGTTCAAGCATCAGTTATAGTGGCGGCAAAGCATATTGACCCAACTGCCCATACTGCTTGATTGGGATGCTTTTGGTCTTAGCTTGTAGACGTAAGCTGTCAACGAATCTCACCTGTTTGTAGCTGTGCTATTTTTGTCTAGAGTAAATCCTAAATGAATCCAACC
>NZ_JBHFNP010000214.1:0-41207 GCF_041929235.1 Microseira sp. BLCC-F43 | reverse complement strand
GATGCATCCACAAAGAAGGCTGTGGAAGCGTTCCAAAAAGCGCAAAAACTGACAGTGGATGGAGTTGTCGGTCAACTCACCTGGCGGGCTTTGGGTAGTGCTTGTAAGCGCTAATCAACTACTAAACAACCTGTTTGAATTATTGTCAACCACGCATTAACTTTTGGAGAAATTAACCATGCAAGCTAACATCGAATCCGCCGCCGCTGCTTCTATCAACATGCCCGTTCTCAAAAATGGTGACTCTGGTGAAGCCGTCCGCTTCCTAGAACAGCTGCTGATCTGTTATGGCTATCTCAGCCCCACGGAATTTGACGCCAAGTTCGATGCAGATACAAAGAAGGCTGTAGAAGCGTTCCAAAAAGCGCAAAAACTGACAGTGGATGGAGTTGTCGGTAAAAATACCTGGCGGGCTTTGGGTAGTGCTTGTAAGCCCTAATCAACTACAACTAGGTTAAAAAATCAGGCGTTCGCTTTCGTTAAACAAAAGCGAACGCTATTTTTATTCATGCTATTTTTCCGAATAAAATTACCCCCATAGGGTACTGTGGAAACCTAGCAATCAAGAGTATTTTAGAAGAGGAGAAACAAACAATATTTTACTGAGGAACCAACTCTGACTGAAGCAACTGCGATTATCAACATGCCAACGCTGCGTCGCAATGACACTGGCCTAGCCGTCAAAATACTGCAAAAGGTTCTAAACTGTTATAAGTACGGCCTAAAAGTTGACGTAATTTTCGGGGCAACAACAGAAGCAGCAGTGAAAGATTTCCAAAAGAAATATAAGTTGACGGTCGATGGGATTGTTGGGTCTAAAACCTACAATGCCTTGGCTGATAACTAATAAAGGTAATCGGTAGGATCATTACAGCGGATTGCAAATGAGTGAGGTACACCGAAAGTTTGTGTAGCGGCAGCAAAAATGGCAGCCGCTACACAAACAAAGCGAAAACGCTGTACCTGACGCGGCTGCAAGCCGCTGTAATTGGTAGGCGGATCTGGCTGACCAAAGATAATCCTAAAAGCACAGCGATCGCTCTCTAAAAGGTGAGCGATCGCCGTTCTGATTCAAACTAATATTCACTACCTACAGCACTAGGCAATCAGCATGAAGTCTGTAGCATTTAATTTCGGGATACCTTGTAGTGTGGCAAATTGGCCTCCGTCTCCAAAGCCATCACCAATTCCATTCTGGTTGTAGAACAAGTTACCAGTACCTATGCTGTAGGTGATGAGAGCTTTACTGACACTAGCAGCTGTGTCATCAGCCACAAGTGCAAACTGATCGGCTGCAAGACCATCACCCATTGCAGTGGTCAAAGCAGTAAAAGTTGTCTTGCTCAGAACAATTGTGTCTGTCCTTGCCTTAAAGTCAGTAATGGTATCGACGCAGATAGCGATCGTGTTGAAAGCTTTGTTGGTGCTATACAAGAAACTATCAGCACCCTGATTCCCACTCAAGAGGTCATTGCTAGCTCCACCAGAGAGGGTGTCATTGCCAGCTCCTGCTTCAATGGTGTCATTGCCATCGATAAATATGGGATAGTTTTCACCGATGTAGAAGATGTCATTGTCTCCTCCACCGAAGAGCAGATCGTTGCCCGTTCCGCCTTGGAGAAGATCGCGACCTTCCTCTCCCTTCAGGGTGTCATGACCAAACCCGCCATAAAGGGTATCTTGCTCTTCTGGCGTGTCGCCAAAGTATAATTTGCTGGCGCTAGAGGTTTGTCCGCCATAGATGAGGTCATTGCCTGACCCACCGTCGAGGATGTCACTACCTCCTGGGACAAAACCCGCCCGAGTGAAGAAACCTTGCCCGCCATTGAGGGTATCATCGCCAGTTCCCCCGTCGAGATTGTCATTGAATCCCCCACCATTGAGGGAGTCATCCCCTTGTTCGCCATGAAGGTCACTGCCATAGTCGCTGATCAGAATGTCATCGCCAGAACCGCCATAAGCAGATCCAGAGTTGACGAAGATATGTAGGGTGTCCTGGCCCGGTCCCCCATACAGAGTAGAACGATAATGCCCATAGAGTAGGTCGTCGCCAAATCCGCCATCGAGGATTTCAGGGCCACCGTCAGAGAAGAATTGAGCCATCTCGCTGGCGCCTTTGATCGTGTCGTTGCCAGAGCCGCCAGAGAGGGTTTCAACCCCGGACACAATACCACCATAAATCAAGTCATCGCCAGCCCCACCCTTGATCAGGTTGCTAGCAATGGAATACCCGCCTCTGAGGGTGTCGTTGCCTAAGCCGCCATCGAGGGTGTCCCGATCGGAATAAGGGCCAGATCCACCAGAGATCAAGTCATTGCCGCTGCCTCCTACGAGGAGATCGCTGCCTGGGCCACCGTCGAGGGTATCGTTGCCTCTCAAGCCTAAGATGGTGTCATTACCATAAGGGTCTGAGATGATGTCATCGTCTTGAGTACCAAGGAGGTAGTCATCCATCAAAGTGCCGATTAAAGAAACCATGATGTTTTAGACCTGTAAATATTTAACTGTGCTGCCAATACTTTTTAAGCAAATCAGGCTGTTCTACCTTTTTTATCTACAACAAATAAATTATTATAGCTAGCCAAATTCATCACGCTCCCTAAAATTATTAAAACATGATTCAAGTTAGCATTGTTACCTGTTTGGCAAATTATTACAAAAAGTTACATGGCCTGATTAAACCAGGCTGATCGATTAACTCGCTTCAAGTTAAAATTTCACTACAAAAGTTGAGCGATCGCTCACTTCACCACAGTGGCGATCGCTAACTCTTCAAAGGCATCAATTCAGCGGTATACGAATAGGATTCAAGCTCATTGATCGCGTTTACTGCTTATACCAAGCCTTTCGCCACTGCTGCATTTGGTCGATCTCTTTTTGTTGTGAAGTTACAATCTCTTGGGCTAACTTCTTAATTTCAGGACGCTTGGTCTTTTTAAGAGCATCTTGAGCCATTGTTAGCGCCCCTTCGTGGTGAGGAATCATCGCATCGATGAAGCGCTGGTCAAATGTTTCATCGGCAGATCCTAAATTTTGAGACATCATCATACTCTGCATTTGTTCTGGAGACATAGCCACCGTTTGACCTTTTTTGGCATCATAAGCCATTGGTTGATTTCCAGCTTGGGGATACCAATTTTTCCGCCACTGCTTCATCTGCTCGATTTCTTGATTTTGAGCTTTGATAATGTTGTCAGCCAATTGTTTCATTTCGGGGCGTTTAGATTTCTGCTGGACTTCTTTAGCCATTAAAACTGCCCCTTGATGGTGCGGTGTCATCCCATCAATAAACCGCAGGTCATAGTCGGCATCTGCTGGCCCCAAATTTATCGCCATGCTGTGATTCCCACTGCTTCCATGCCCCGTATGTTCTTCAACCTTATTGCCAGCAATGGTTGCATTTGGAGTAGGGGCTTGACTTGGGTTTTGAGATGTGCTTGATGACGAGCAACTTTGAGCCAGAAATAAAGTTGAGAATATGACAATTACGGTAATAAAAGACTTCATTGTTTACTCCATTTAGAAAAGTTTATTGCTCGAAGGTAACGGGAATTTAATCAGGCGATCGCCGATACCAAGCTAGATAAAATTGCCGCATTTGGTTAATCTCATCGGTTTGAGATTTGATAATAGAATTAGCGAGGTTGCGAATTTCCGGTTTAGTAGCGTGGTTCAGCGCCATGCTGGACATTCTGAGAGCCATTTCATGATGGGGAATCATCTGACGAATAAATTCTTGGTCAAAATCAGAAGCATTTCTCAGCGCTTCTAAATCTCCCATCATATCCCCATGCCTATGCATTCCCATCATTCCCATACCACCCATTGAGGTAGCAGGGACTTGTGTGCCGTACCAAGCTTTATACCAGGTTCGCATCTGCTGAATTTCGCGAGTTTGATCTCTTTTAATGATTTGGGCCAGTCTTCTGATTTCAGGATGTTTGGCGCGCCTTAAAGCCAGATCTGCCATGTCTATTGCTCCCTGATGGTGGGGAATCATCATTTCGATGAAATGGCGATCTGCTTGAGCCATCATCCCTCTTGGGCGAGGGGTAACTTGAGCCAATTGCTGGTGTAGATTTTGTCTTGAATTTGCAGATTGAGCTTGGGTGCCATTGGCAAGTACTACTCCTGTAATGGCACTGCTGGTTAATAGACTCATCCCTGTGTAAATTATGACTTTCTTACTCAGAGTTTCCACCTCATTTAAGAAATCGATTGGTTGTCTTTCTCCGGACTTACCCACGACGATCCTATCACCTTTGTTTCTGGGTATATCTTTAGTTGCAAAACGACGATTTTTCAGAGAAACTTTGGTGTTTGCGTCAGTCCTGTTTGTTTTAAGATTAGGTTCAAATTTTGAGTAAGTTGTGAGTCAGCAAGCTCCTCTAGTTAATGGTCTGTTTGTAAATAAAGTAAACTTTCCAGTCAACAGGAGAGTCTAGCAATCGCAATAAAAGTTTACTTGCAACAAGGCTGATTTTGGATGAGTTCTCAAAGAATTACAGGACTTACCCACGACGATCCTATCACCTTTGTTTCTGGCTGCGAACGCGATTGCGGAAGGGAGGCATATCTTTAGTTTCCCAGGCACGATCTTTGAGAGAAACCGGGTTTCTGGCTGGGATCTTTAGTTTCCCAGGCACGATCTTTCAGAGAAACTTTGGTGTTTGCGTAAGTCCTATGCAAAACGCTCCCAGTATAAGGTTACTGGGAGCAACATAAAATCAATGGGACTCTATATTCCAGATGGACTTTCCACCTGTTGGATAACGCAACAATCAATTTTTTATCCGACAGCATGGTTAGCAGTAACCACGCTAACCACGAGCCAAAGTACGATTACCGTAAGAGAAATTATCGTTAACAGAACCCAGGAAGCTGATGTCAATTGCGGCAGGGCCTCAGCTTGGCGAATTTTTTTCACCGCTAGGGACACTCCCCCACGGTTATCTGAGAGAAAGTCGTCGCCAATAAAAAAGTTAACTTGACCATCTGATATCAAGGTAAATGATGTACCTTCAGCGTTAGCAAGCGCCTGTTCCACTGTTGCATATTTTCCCGTACTGGGAACATTGATGCTAAATTCACGCGCTGCGATATTATATTCATTCACCCACCCGGTGATACAGTTTTCTCCTTTTTCGTCACATCCGGTCGTAAAATTCCACAGACTCCACGCATCATACTTTCCCCCTTGTGATGCGCCGATCGCCGTGACTTCATAGGTTCCTGCTGTGAAGAACCGGGTGACTGGATTTGTTTTGTTATTGCTCGTTGCATCTATGTCAATAATAGTCGCAGGATCAGTCAAGGATGATGAGCTTTTAGAGGCTGTAACTTGTTTGTTCATAAATTTTTTCCTCTCGTAACTGGATTTTTTAATGCACAGTTTTCCAACTTACCCTATCTCAAGTTTTGCTGTTGGAGATTCAAATCAAGTTAATGTTTTAATCTTGCTGTCTTGATTTACAATTGTCAATATGTAAAACCTATAAAAACACCTTAAATTTGTAAAATTTTGTTAATACAATTTTATTTATATGAATTAAAATTTAAGCTACATTTTAAAGATTGTAAATACCTTGAGGCCGCCTCTATGACAAATAATTCAGATATCCGCATCACTCCAACTGACGAACAAATCGCTCAAACCAAAAAAGCGATTGAAAGTTATTTTCTCAAATGGTGGGCTGACCCAAACAAGCGAGAAAGTGCCTGCCCTTATTACCAAATTCACGAACTGGGGAAACCAATTCGCGGTACTGTGATGGTTTTTCATGGCTTTTCTGCCAAGCCAAAGCAGATGGAAATATTAGCAGATTACCTATTTCGTAACGACTTCAATATTTATCAAATTCCTCTTGCTGGTCATGCTTTTCTCCCGCCCGATAATTACTGGCCCCAAATCGATCTAAAGCCTGAATATTTTGAACCTTTGCGAGAAAGAGTGCGGAAAGATCCAGTTTTAGCGGACTTTTTCTCTAATCGTAGCGGTAATAGTCTGTGGCAATTTCAGCGACTAAAGAAACGCCAGATGCTATCCCTGGTTACTCGGATATTGAAATTATCTCCCGATATGGGGGATATGATATTGGCGATTGAGGGTGACAACGACCGAGATTTCAATCGCTATTTCACCTCTTCCCATATGAATTACCTGCATGACGCTCAACAACGTTTGGCAGAATTGGATGCAATGCCAGGAGCGATTTATACGGTGGGATTATCCGTGGGAGGCGCGGTAGCTTTGGGACTAGCCGCATCGCGACCGGATCGAATTAAAAAGGTAGTCGCCTACGCTCCTTTGTTGGAGGTTGAAAATGAAATCCTGGAGCGGTACATTAATTTAACCGGGCCATTAGACCTGAGACAATTTTCTTGGGAGCAAAATGTTAGCTTTCCAGTAGGTTGTTTAACTGCGGCTAACCGCTTTGGTGCATTTGTTCGCCGGGATAAAAACCTGCAAGCTTTAAAGAATATTCCCACCTGTTTAGTGCTGACAGAACATGATGACGCTACGAATAACCAGGTACTCCAGAAATTTTATAATTCTCTGGGGGGTGAAGCTAAGGGTCATCGCTGCTATCTGTATGAAGCGAGTGACCTTGTACCTCACCCGATGGTAGATCCAAGAGAAGTTAGCCAGGGGATGACTAACCACTTCTGGAAGAATTTGTACCAGGAAACATTTCGCTTTCTCACCCAGGGTGAGATTAATACCAGTAAAATGAATAGTGTAGATCCAGCTGACGATCTGCCGCCTCTTCCCTATTAGCGGTGGCGGTGCGTTACGCTTCGCTAACGCACCCTACGTTTAAGCTATTAACTCAAGTTGCTAGTGATAAATCATATGATGTCCGCCTAATTACCCTGAATAAAAATCTCAGATCGTCACCGTGTCACCGTGTCACCGCGTCATTCCTAACTATGGGTGTTTAACCGGAAATAATATCAGGGGAGCTTTTAAAGACTGTAGGGACAGGGCAGGGTACAATTTTTTGGTAAAAATAACAATTTATTCGACGCCGTGTCCCTACTACAAACCGATTAAAACGGGGCTTACTCTGGTGGTAGGTCAACTTGAATGGCTAGCACATCTTCCGGCACTTGGCGGATCAGATCGCCGGAGTCGGGTCTTTGCTGTTCCAGAGGAAGGCAAGGGGGTAAAGAAGGGGGATGGAACCAAGATTGGTCGAATTCTGCCCACAAACGCCGCAACTGGGGGTTAATCGCACTGTCGGCTAAAATTCCGCTGGCGATTTGGTGGATTCCCAGCAAGTCTTGTAAGTTACCGCGCAGATAAATTTTGTCGGAAACTACTGCTGCATCTACGGTCAATTTACCTGCGATCGCATCTCGCAATGTTTCGCCGTTGCTGCGAAAATTGACGCTTGTTTGCGCCAGCGGATATGCGCTCTCGACTTGGAGTTGTTCGCCGCCGAAAGCTCCTACTCGCAACACAACCCCATCTAGGTGAATGATGGCAGTTTTTCCGTCTACTGTCTCTACCAATGCTTCCCAAGTCGCACCGCCAGTAGTTCGCAGGATTTCTACTAGGCTGTGCAGCCATTGAGCTAATTGAGCGTGGCGTTCAAAGGATTGACTTTGCATAAAAAAAACGATCAAATTACCAGGGATCGCAACTACAAGCGGTTCTCTTTCAAGGCGATGCCTTGCACACCAATTTTATGATTTTTGCAGCAGCATGTCATATCAAATCCGGTGGCATCGGAATGATCGGCCTTTGTTGGTAATTGCTAATTGCTAATTGCTAATTGCTAATTGCCACTACAGGTCGTAATTCTGATGCAACTGGAAACGATGTCATTGTAATAAATAGGAAATTAATCAGGATGTATGCTGCAAGTTGGTAGAAGCGCCGATGGGAAAAATAATCGGCGCGCGATCGCTCTGTCAATTCCCTTGCCTTTCTACTGCGTTCTCTAAATACGCTTCGATCGCATCGCAAGCAGTCCCGGCACCATTTTCTGCTTGGATCGAACGACCGATTTCGGCAGCTTTGGCTGCATAACTGGGGTTAAACAGCAGATGTTTGAGTTCGGCAGCAATCCGATCTGCCGTACAATGCTGACGGTCGAGCGTACGCGCTACCCCCAATCGCACCAAGCGGGCGGCGTTATCTGGCTGATCGTAAGCGCAGGGAACTACCAGCATGGGACGACCGGAACCCATAGCCTGCGCTGTTGTTCCCACCCCACCATGATGGACAATCGCTGCGGCACGGGGAAAAATTGCTGAGTGGGGGGCGTAGTTTACCGCGATCGCTCCCGAAGGTAGTTGGTGAGAAGCTATGCGATCTGCCTCCTTTCCCATCAGCAAGACCGATCGGTAGCCTAACTGCTGGGCGGCGATCGCTCCCTCTAAATAAAAGTCCCCTTGAGTCCACACCACTAACGAGCCTAAAGTGAAGACAATCGGGGGCCCCCCAGCTTGCAAAAACTGCTCCAATTCGGCAGACAAACCTTGGCGCTCTTGATAGTTGTATAAAGGAAACCCAGTCACGCGAGTTTGACTCGGCCAGTCGGGTTGAGGAGCAGCTAGAAGCGGCGAGAATAAACCTAGCACCAACTCAGGTGAATGCTGACCTTCAAAAAACGGATCTCCTGAAGGCGGTAAACCCAGTTCAGCCCGCAACTGCCGCATGGGTGCGCTCCAAAACCGTGCCTGCCACCGGAAATAGCGATACATGCCATCGTTGGCAATTAGCGTCATGGCGCGATCAAAAGCAGATGTCGCTGAAGGTGAAAGAGTGGGACAATCGTACACCGACATAAACGAAGCCGGTGATAGGGCAGCGGATACCCTGGGAGTTCCAGTTTTTTCAGCCGCCAGAATTGCTGCAAACGCAAGATGGTGCGTCACCACTAGATCGGCTTCCCTGACCAATTCCACCAAGTCGCTGTAAGTTGCCCGCAAATGCGGCGCGATCAGATAACTAATACCATAGTCAAGCGCCTGCTGGTTGTAGGGGAGCAACCCGATAAACTCCTCTTCTTCTGTGTTGATTAACCCATCAGGTCTAATGCCGCGAAACTCAATGCCTTCAGATTCGATCAGGTGGCGATAGATCTCGTTGGTGGCAATCACCGCACGATGTCCCCTTTGCCGCAACTCCCTTGCGATCGCCATGTAGGGATAAACATCTCCTAACGAGCCAAAGGTGGCGATCGCTATATATTTGCTCGTTTTTTTGCCGTTTTTCCGACTCGATGCCACTTTGGCTTGGTGATTTATCACGTTCTACTCCCCCTATTTGAAGATTACAGGACTTACGCGCAAGTTCCCGGTTTCTCCGAAAAATCGTTGGTTTGGTAACGAGAGATATGCCTCCCTTCCCCACTCGCGTTCGATGGTCGAAACCGGATTTCTCGCAACGCCCTTGCGTAAGTTCTGGATTAATTAACAACAACTTTTCATATTAACTCTCTAGTTGTATCTTTATTAACTTTCCCTTTCCTACTTTTGCTACTTTTCCTACTTTTCCTACCTGTTATTGCTCGCCATAGATTCCCAGCCTTTGATCGATTTCTCCCCTTCTGTAAACTTTTATTACAACCTCTTTTTTATTTAGTAAGAGGTTATATAGTTATAAGCGATTTTGAAACAAGGAAGAGAAAAAAGAGCGGCTGTACCAAGAAAAATAGAAGAAATATAGTTGCTAGGGATATAAAACCAGCGGCTAATGGCTAAATCAGGGGAAATGGGATCAGGAATTAGGCAGTTTGGAACATAGAAAACAAGGTAATTTGGGTAAGTCAGTAGGATGAAAAAATAGTTAATAGGTGTTAGCTATTAGCTATTAAATTCGGGGTTGATAATGGGTAATTGCTGGCTAATATAGGATTGATAACGAATAAGTAATTAGCAATTAGCAATTAGCAGATATTCGAGAGATAAATAGAAAATAGAGTAGAATATTTCAGAAAGCAGTGTAATTCTGAAGGAACGGGATTGAACAGAGGATAGAATAAGAACGAAAAATAAAAAAGGCTCGGCAATATTGATTATGGCTACCTTCAGCAACAAAGAGAAAAATACGATCTCGTTGGCAATATTCCTGGCTCTATTAGCTGTGACGCCAAAGCCAATAGCAGCAGCGGGGACGATCGATACCGTGGTGGCTAAAGCGGCAGCACCAACCTCTTTCCCGTTGGCCGCAGATGTACCCGGTAAGACAACAGTGCGGGTGGATGGATCGAGCAGCATGAAAAGAGTTAACCAAGCGCTGAAACAGCGGTTTGAGCAAAAGTTTCCCGGTACGAAAGTGGAAATTTCCGAGCAAGGAAGCGATCGGGCGCTAAAAGAACTGGTGGAGGGAAAAATCGATATAGCTGCGATCGGTCGTCCTTTAACCAAGAAAGAAAAAGCGCAAGGACTGGTGCAAGTTCCCTTGAGCAGACAAAAGATTGCGATCGTGGTAGGGCCAGATAATGCCTTTAATAAAAGCTTGACCTTTGACCAATTTGGGCGGATTTTCCGCGGAGAAATTAGGAATTGGTCCCAGGTTGGGGGTAAGCCAGGGATAGTTAGGCTGATCGACCGTCCCGCTGATAGCGATACTCGAAAAGCTTTTCAAAGCTACAAAGTTTTCCAAACGGGTGGGTTTAAGACAGGATCAAACGCTGAGCAGATCGGAAAAGATAGTACGACAGAAGTTATTAAGCATCTGGGGAAAAACGGAATTGGTTATGCGATCGCAGACCAAGTACTGGGGCGGAAAAACGTGCGAATTCTGCCGATGCACGGAGTCTTACCCGACAATCCTAAATATCCTTTCTCCCAAACCTTGTCTTACGTCTACTATGGGCCAACTCCCAACCCCGCAGTCCAATGGTTTTTGGGCTATGCAACCGATACATCGAACCAGCAGGTTGTGAAACAAGCGATTTCCGATCCTACTGCACCGGATCAGACAGTTGCAGACATATCTCCCAGGGGTGGAGAAACAGCAAAGTTAGACGGGAGAATACCTTGGTGGATGTGGCTGCTCTTGATTTCCGCACTGGGAGGATTGCTTTGGTTGTTGCTAAAAAATCGAAAAGCGCTCGCAGCATCATCAGCAGCTAAGATGGCAGCAGCCGCACCAGCTGCCCTACCTGCTGCGCCTGCTGTCAGCCACCTATTTTTAGTGCCTTATGACGGCAAAAACGCCTACGCTTATTGGGAAATTGCCACAGCCCAAATCGAAGCCTTGCAACGCCAAGGGGGAAAAGAGCTACTGTTGCGGCTGTACGATATCACAAACATCGCACAAGGGGCGCATGACTCACTTGCTTGCCTACAGCAATTCGGCTGTAATCTCCAAGACCGATATTTGCTCCTCACCTTACCAGCCCTGAATCGAGATTACATCGTCGAGTTGGGATTGCTCGCCGAGACAGGGCAATGGTTATCATTAACTCGATCTGGGGCAGTGCGGGTGAACAATAACTACCCCACAGGCAATATAATCGGTCTACTATATGGCAGCAACGGCAATGGGGAAGCCGCGTACCGCGCACCAGCCCCATCCCACAGCCGTATATTCTTAGTACCTTATGACGGCAAAAACGCCTACGCTTATTGGGAAATTGACCCAAGGCAAATCGAAGCCTTACAACGCCAAGGGGGAGAAAAGCTAGTGTTGCGGCTATACGATATCACCGACATTCCAGACTCAGAACAACACTCACTTGCTGACATAGAACAGTTCGACTGTAACCCCAACGAACAATATTTTCTCCTGGCGCTACCAGAGGAAAATCGGGATTATATCGTCGAGTTGGGATTGCTCACCCAGGCAGGAAACTGGTTATCATTAACTCGATCTGGAAAGCTGCGGGTTGCCAAAAGCATTCCCACAGATGATGTCGTCCTAGCTATGATGCTGCACGACCGCAAAAACGTCTACGCCTATTGGGAAATACCCCCAGAGGCAATACAGGCGCTTAAGCACCAAGAGTAGTGGAAAAGCTAAAGCTCTTGATTTACTTACGAAAGTTCCTTGGGGCAATGGGTCGGCAGAGTCTAATAATTTATAGGTTCTGGTATGATGACATTGGTAGAAAAGTCGGGCTTTGGGTTAAATATCCTACGAGCCTAATTGATCTACCGACCCTCTGACCAAACTTACAGGAACGAGTTATTATTTGCCAGCATTGTTCAATCCAAAACGGGGAAGATATTATGTTAAACTTTTTGAAAAATCAAATAAAAAAGCTGACAGAAAAGGCAAAAACGACAGTGCCTAGTGCCGAGTCGCAGGAATCAAGGTCACAGGAATCAAGGTCAGAGGAGTCAAGCAGTAGGACTGGCTACTATTTAATCAGAAGTAAGCTGAATGGCATGGTGTTGGATATTGCAGGCAACAACCCAGAACCTAATGCAAACGTTGTAGTTCACCCAGTTCAGGGGACTTATGGTGCAGCTAATCAGCAATGGCAAATTAGCGGAAATGGGTTAATAAAAAGTAGGCTCAACGGCTTCGTCCTAGATATTCAAGCAAGCAACACAGAACCTTTTACCCCAGTTGTCGTTAACCCAGTAAACGGTAGTGACGGGACGCCGAACCAGCAATGGACAAATAGTAAAGAAGGCTTGCTCAAAAGTAAGCTCAATGGCTTAGTAATCGATATTCTAGGAAGCATGAACGAGCCTTTTACCCCCGTTGTAATGTACCAAGTCAATGAAACTAACGGAACGCCCAATCAGCAATGGGAATTTGTGCCGATTCCGGCAGAAGCTTTAGCAAAACCTTTATCGACATAATAGCCAATAGGAAGAGCGCTAGATGCTACAAATTTTGAGATATAGCCGCTCAACAAAAACCGCATAGCTCGGTTGGCAATAGTAGCAAAAAACACCAACGGCTGCTCGATAAAGGAATTTTATTGGATAAAAATAGAGAAAATAAATGATGCTTGAAATTTTCTTATTTGCGATCTATTTCGGATTCTTCACTTGGTTAACGTACAAACCTAACCGCAATGGAGTAAGTCAATCAAAATTACTTCTGCCACCAGGTGATGAAGCGATTGAAATCGTCACGGCGACACCAAAGGAACAAGTGCATAACCAACCCTTAGTCGCTGTAGAAGTCAATCTAAGCAACGGGATTAAAAACGAATATATATCGTCTCGGCTGACTTCTAGGCAAGAGGTTGAGGAGAATAGCACTCAGAGCGGGAGAAGCGAGTTAAAATCAGTGGAAGGGGAGTTAGCGATCGCTTTAGGTAACCAGTCAAGACAAAGCCTTCAGTTGGGGGAAATCCCAGCAACTTCAAGAGAAGAATTGAAGTATGATAATCAAATTATCAACGAGGCAGTAGAGCAATCCCGGATAGCAGTAGTTGAAAAAATTAAAGAATTTGTTGATCGGAAAAATAATATAACAGGTTCTTATAAACCATTGTATGAATTGTTGACGGATTATCCATTCCGAATCGGCAAAATGTTGCGACCCACGATGTGCATCAGCGTCGCGAGATCGGTGGGAGGAATGGGACAAGATGCGTTGACATCGGCAGCGGCTTTAGAACTTTATCATAACGCTTTTCTGATTCACGATGACATCGAAGACGGTTCCGAATCGCGACGGGGTAAGGGAACTTTACACCAAATAATAGGGGTTCCCCGCGCGATTAATGTAGGCGATGCAACAAACGTTTTAGCCGTAGGTTTATTGTTAGAAAATTTATCGGCAATCGGAGTTTCCAAAGCGCTAAACGTGC
Source organism: Microseira sp. BLCC-F43 (assembly GCF_041929235.1). Classification (NCBI taxonomy): domain Bacteria; kingdom Bacillati; phylum Cyanobacteriota; class Cyanophyceae; order Aerosakkonematales; family Aerosakkonemataceae; genus Microseira; species Microseira sp. BLCC-F43. The sequence goes on along the minus strand of NZ_JBHFNP010000214.1, from coordinate 27,474 downwards.
TGCATGAAATCGAGTTCATGGCGCAGCAATCTGTCGAAGGACAGGCGATGGAATTAGATTGGGTAGCCACCAACGCCTCAAATCTAACCGACCAAGACTATTTTAAAATGTGCGTCAAAAAAACTTGCTGGTATACGTTTATTACTCCCTGCCGAATTGGTTTGATTGTCGGACATCCATCAGCAAGTGGGAAGGATTTGGTTAAACAGTTGGCGGGGGTAACTCGATTTGGCATGATTTTAGGAATTGCGTTTCAGATTCAAGACGATTTGTTGAATTTGCAGGGTCAAATCGAAACCTATGGGAAAGAAATTGGGGGAGATATTTACGAAGGGAAACGCACGTTAATGCTAAATCACGTTTTGGCACAGAGTGGAAAAGCATCTGAAATATTAGAAATTTTAGCCTTAGCACGCGAGCAAAAAACGCCAGACCAACTCACATTTATTATGGAAGAAATGCAGCGGTGTGGTAGTATCGAACATGGGTGGAAAGTGGCGCGAACGCTAGCCAAAAAAGCCGAAGAAATTTTTGATAATATAGATTTTATTCGACCCTCAACCCCCCTACGACCCGAAGAAGAATGGGGATGCCCAGTCCACGACGGTCGATTTATTAAAGAACTAATCAACTATGTAATCTATCGAAATGTGTGAAGCCCGGAAAAGTATCAGAAACCTTTTCGTAGAAACCCGGTTTATTGATTGATATCTCGTTGCCAAACCAAGGATTGTCGTATCACCTTTGTTTCTTTGCCTAAGTCCTGAAGTAGTAAAATCAGAGAAATTCAATGAGTGGCTATCCCCAGTTGAAAATAAAAGTTAATCCAGGGTCAACATTGGTTATCCACCTGTTAATTGATAGCCAAATAAGTGAAAAAGTATTGTTCCGTCCAACCGTAGATGATTGGGTGGTAGATAACGGTGAAGTTATGGATATGCCTAGCAGCATTGAACCACCTTATCTATATCTATATAAGGAAAAATTTAAACAAAAAATAACAGTTAAAATACCTTTTATATTGCCACCCGGACAGAGGCTCAAGAGTTGGTTACGCTTTCCGGGAATGGTTGAAGAAGCGATTGCCATCTCACTAGAAATTGTGTCACCAGAATGGGGAAAAGAGCAAGCTCAAACGGTCGAAGTTTCCTTGCCAGTGACTTTACCGTGCAATTCGATTGGGAGAAACTTGTTGCCCGCCGCGGTAGACCAAACAACAGCAGGATGTTTTGGTTTGATATCAGGAGTGATCGATCTAGATAAACTGCCATCGCGGTGGTTGGCGGCGGAAATATTAGCGATTTTGTGCCAGAAAGGAGAGGAATACGCCCAAAGAGAATCGGGGGCGGAGTTACTTGCTAGACTAAAGACAACTGCCTGGTTTGAAAAGAAAGCGATCGCTTTCGCATCCGCACAAATTCCCAACTGGATCGCCGATAGCCTCAAAACTACAAATATCATCTTCGGCGGTCATAGCTTAGTCAATATTTGGGAACAATGGCTGTTAAGTCTGGCACCAGGAACAAAAGCAGAAGTTTTCATCGCCAAAGAAGAAAGAAATGCCGAAAATTGGTTGGCGGGAATACTTTTAGGACTAGGGCAAATATCCCCTAGAATTGGTAACAAATTGAAAGAGATTGGTGCTGGGGAAAGCTTGAACGGCGAAAGCGCTAACAATTTCATCTTTGCAATAGCAGATTTAGATAAACTTCCAGCGCGTTGGCTAGTAGTAGAATTGATGCTTCTGCTGTGCATTCAAGGAGACAAATACGGACAAACCAAAGCCGGGAGAGAATTATTAGCCCAGTTAAACCAAACCGATTTCTTTAACAACGGAGTACTAGCTTTCGCCGCCGCACAAGTCCCCCGTTGGCTAACCATAACTCACCAAGCCGCATCAGCCTATCACGCTTCAGTTGGCACTAAAATCGGTCAAGGTGGTTTGCTGCCAATGGCAGAACAATGGCTTTTAGGTGAGATGAAAAGTGAAATTTCTGTATCCGGTGCGACGGCAGACGCCTTCGTAGAATCGATGGGTATGGATGCAAAACGCTGGTTTAGTTGCGTTGTTTTGGGACTAGGGGTAGTATGGCCAAGAATGGGTGGTGTATTGGGCGCGATCGCTTCGGATCAAAGCACAACCCCCCTCGCCTCTCCAACGCCTTCCGAACAAACCAAAAAAGGCAATCTTTTTCCAGAAGGAGGATCGCTACAAAGATGACCATCGACGAACAATTACTGGCCCACGTTGAAGCCTTACGCATCCCATTAGATGACCCCGCCTCCCCGATCGACTGGAAAGATTGGTATCACTTTATCCTATTAGATAGAGAGGGAAAAGTGCGAATACTGGTCAACATTACCTTGATCGGCAGACCAGGACAAGGAGAAATTCAAGTAAGCTTTTTAGTAAACATAGCCAACGAACAACTTGCCCCAGAATATCAAATCGATGCGAGTTTACCAACCTTCGGTACAGCCTTCAGCTTAGAATGGCAATCCGACATGGTGCGTCGAAATCCCTTGCGGATTCAAGGCGAAGGAATCTTGCTAGAAATTAACGGCAAGCACTCAACAATAGAAGTCCAAGATCAAAGAATGCAATTATCGATTCGCTTGCAAGGAGAAGCCCAAGCCGCACCCTTATTAGTCACAGAAGATTCGCCTTTCGGCACAGGTTTCATCGGCTGGGGTATAGTACCCGGTTTGCAACTAACAGGAGAATTATCAGTAGGCGGGCAAAACTTCAATATCGAACCAAATTGGTATAGCTATCACGATCGCAACTTTGGGCGCTTTCGTTGGGGAGACGATATTGGTTGGGAATGGTTTGTCGCCTTTGCTACTTGCGAAGACGGCAGAAAATTAACCCTAGTTCTGGACCAACCCAGCAACAAAGACCATTCCCTCAAAGGCTTATCCTACATTTTTGTATATATAGATAACGAATTATACAAAATATTTCTCGGTTCTAATTTACGGATTAATTGGAACTGGTCCCGCGACGCAATATTACCCGTGCGCCTACCTGGAAACATGGCTTCCCTGTTTAGCGATCGCACAATAAAAGTCCCCCAAACCTTGCAAGTCGAAGTCACCGATCTACAAGAGAGATTATTACTAAACGTCAATTTTGATACCGCAATAGAGCTAGTAGTTCCCGACAACCAAGACCGCCAATACACCTTCATTGAAGAAGTAACAGGCAGCCTCGAAGTCAGGTTATTTCTTCCCGGAGAAACGCTGCAAGCAAAAGGCTTAATTTATGGAGAATATGTCTTGTGAGGGATGCTAATTTTACCTGATTCCCTCTTCTTTTCTCTTACCTCTGCGTCCTCTGTGCCTGGAGTGGTTCGTTCAATCTGAAACTAGGTAAGTGTAACAGGAATTACGCAAATCACCTTTGTTTCTATGAATTGGACTTTGGACAAAGAGAAGGTTGGTGTATGGATGGCTAATTGCTGATTGCTAATTGCTAATTGTCATATGATGTCCGGCAAATAGCCCTTAATTAAATCTCGACCCGCGACCGTGTCTCCCCCTCTGGTGCGTCAGTCCTAACTATGGGTATTCAGGCGGACACGATATTACTGGGCAGGTAAGCAGGTGGGCAATTACCAATTACTACTACCTTACAAACAAATGTGATTTGCCTAAGTCCTGTTTCTTTTAAGTCCTATCACCTGTGTCTGTTCCTATCCTCCGTCGTTCGCGCTAGCGTTGGGAGGCATATCTTTAGTTCCAAAACGACGATTTTTCAGAGAAACTTTGGTGTTGGCGTCAGTCCTGTAATTCTTAGGGTGGCATAAGAAAATGAAACAAGGATGAAATTTAGCAGTTTTTCAGCCCTGGCATCATGGTCGATGTTCCCCTTGTCTGAAGAGCGAACCATCGAGGAACGGTTAAAAACTAATAAGAAATCGAGCCGGAACCGAATTAAAACGTTAGAATTAAAACAGGTAATTTATGGCATAAAAAGGCCAGCCTGGAGGTGTGAAAGTTGAGTAAAACACCTCTAACATCTTCCCCAGTTCAAGCTCGCCAGACCAGACAGCAATTTGTTGAACCAGAAAAGCAACTGTCTTACGAACTGGGTAAGGCGGTGCAAGAGTTACCGCCTTTGTACGCGCGATTGTTAGCGGGGAGCATTAGCTTGCTGATAATTGGGGCGATCGCATGGGCGCATTTGGGCCTAGTGGATGAGGTAGCCGTCGCGCCGGGAGAGTTGATACCATCGGCGCCGGTAAGACCAGTGCGATCGCTCGGTGAAGGAATCATTCGCGCAGTGTTCGTCAAAGAAGGCGATCGCGTCCAAAAAGGCGATGTTTTAATCGAACGCGACCCCGCTTTACCCCAAGCTGAAGTTGACCGCCTCGCCAAATCTGCCCAGCTAATTCGGGAAGACATCAGACGTTTGGAAGCCGAAAGAACGGGAGCCAAAACAGCCGGAACGATGCTGCAAGACCAGCTCTTATTTGCTCGCATCCGCGACTTTGAAGCGCGTCAAGCTGCTGCTATAGCAGAAGCAAATCGCCAACTTGCTATTATCAATGCCGCCAAAGTTCAAAAGACTCGCCTGGAAGAAAACTTAGTCAACGCTAAAACTAACTTAGACAACACCAAAACCTACCTCGCCAACGCCAAAAGCATTTTGCCAAATGTAGAAACCAGTCTGGGACTAGCTCAAAAAAGGGAACAATCCTTAAAAACTTTAGTCGTTGAAGGTGCTATCCCTCGACTCGATTACTTGGAAGCGCAAGATAGAGTGAATAGAACTCAAGCCGAGGTTACTAGAGCGCAAGACAACATCACCAAAGCTCAAAATGAAGTCACCAATGCACAAGACAAAGTAACCTCCCTGGAAAAAGATATCGCTGCCCAACAGCAAGAAATTAACCAAGCCGAACAAGCGTATCAAGCTGCTCGCAATCAAGCCGCTCGTTTAGCTTCCGAACGCCAGAGCGAAATCATTACCCAACTCAACAAACGCCGCGAAGAACTGGTAACTTTTGAAGGTCAACTGCAACAGGCTAAGAAACAACGAGAATTAGAAACTATTCCAGCACCGATTCCCGGAACAGTTTACAGCATTAAAGCAACAAAAGGCCCCGTGCAACCCGGTGAAGAATTGCTCTCCCTGCTGCCACAAGGCGAAGAAATCGTGCTAGAAGTGAAAGTCCTCAACCGCGATATTGGGTTTATTCATCAGGGAATGAAAGCCAAGGTGAAAATGGCAACTTTTCCGTTTCAGGAATTTGGCACGATTGACGGCACGGTGATGCAAATTAGTCCGAATGCCATTGTTGATAAGGACTTAGGCATGGTTTTTCCTACCCGAATCAGACTTAATCAACACTCAATTCAAGTTCGGGGTCAAGCAGTCGCGTTTACTCCCGGCATGGCAGCTACGGGAGAAATTGTCACCCGCCAGAAATCTGTCCTGACTTTCTTAATCGAGCCAGTTACACGGCGGTTTAGTGAGGCTTTCTCAGTGAGGTAAATCCAAGGTTTTGTATCCTCACGGCGATGCCCTGCCCTTACGCAACCGATACAACCGGACATGATATAAGTCCTGGCAAAGAAACCGGGTTTCTACGAAAAATCGTCGCTTTAAGTAGGTGCAGGTAAATAAAGTCAAAATAGTTATGCAAGCGTGGGGCGGGCAGAATGCCCACCCCACAAGAATTTCAGACTCTTGTGGGGTGGGCGTCCCCCCCGCCTCTTGTTCAATTTATTTATACTCACCTACTTAGAACTAGAGATAGCAGCAAGAAACAAAGGTTATAAGATCGTCGTGGGTAAGTCCTGAGTTAATCAGGTTGAGCTACTTAGAACTTTTGATTCCGTATATATTAACCTCAACTGGATCGGACTCAATCACGAGCAACTGTTCCCCAACTTCATAAGTCACCACTGCCTTCACCCGATCCTGTCCGGAGTATCCAGTCTTATTGGTTAAGTGAAATGCGAGTTCAGAATTTTCCAAGGGTCTTAAATTAATTGCTTGAGCAGGTTGGCTAAAGTCTTGCCGTGCGCCATCAGAAACGTTGCGAATCTCAACACTTTTAACGATCAGCGTTGCATCTTCTTGTTTGGGATTTTCAACCCGGAGAAACACAGTAGCAAAGCCAATGTCTCTGTTGGGTCGAGGGGGTATTCCTACAGGAGGCTGAATTTCTTCTCTCGCCTGGAGCGTGATGCTTCTAATCGCAACATTTCTGATTGAAGGCATAGTAGTTTGGATCGTTGAATGCACCTGCATAGAATAGGCTGGCGCGAACAAAATAGGGATACAAGCCGCACTGGTCGCTAGAGCCAGTAATAGAAACATTCTGACCACTTTAACCCCCTTCCCTTGTCCCTGTTTAAATCTGTTGGACTCGTTAGAAAACCCCTATAGGGAACCTGGTTACGAGAGCGTCCAACTAATGCGGATTGAGCCTGCGGTGTTCATCAGTTGCTCCCAAGTCAAATCAGCATGGTAAAATCCCCAAGGATTATGGAAACGGAACTGAAATGTGCCATTGGATGGGTTGTAAGAGGTAATCCCATAGGCATGACCGCTGACTAAACCGTAGTCGTTAGTGAAGACTCCAGCCTCTAGCAATCGATCCGAATTAACTAGGTCGATTAGCTCCTGCTGTGTCATATCATTCGTACTCCACCTAGTAGTGGTAGTCAGCCCTGAAATTTGTGCCATAGCCTGCCATTCATAGCCTCCCGAAATCCCTGAATAGGAATTGGTGCTATCCCCACGACCAAGCCACCCAGACTCGTTGATCTGAGCGTAGGCTTTTTCCGCCAAAGCCACCCACAATTCGTTGTCCGATTCATTGTAGGAGCCACCGCCCCAACTAGCATATACCCGATCTCCCCAGGAGTAGGTTTCCCCCTACACCGTTGTTGTATAAGCGAACGGTGTAGGTGTTGTCACCATTGTCGATGAACATATTCTGAATTAGAGCGGGTTTATCAACCGCTGCTGCCGCTAAAGCTGCCAGGTATTGACACTCCCCCGCTTAAAAGACGGGGGATTCTTGGCTCAACGAGAAATCTTACTCAGACTTGTTGCCAAATCAGAGCAGAGGATTGCCTCTCCCCAAGCTTGAATTCCCGAATGCCCTTCGGTACTCAATTGATAGCCAGTCTGTTTTAGCGCTCTATAGAGAATATTGATTGCCGCATTATGGTCGCGGTCTAAAATGCATCCACATTGACAAGTATGGGTGCGTACAGACAGCGACTTTTTCACAATTCCACCGCAATTAGAGCAATTTTGGCTGGTGTACTGCGGCGGTACTCCCACCACAATTCGACGATAAACTTTGCCAAAATACTCTAACCACTCCGTGAACTGCGACCCTTGCAGCATCGCTTATAGACAGAGCTAAATGATGATTTTTAACCATGTTACGGACAAGCAGTTTCTCAAACGCCACAAAATCGTTAGATTTCACCACGCACAAAGCCGTTTTAACAGCAAAGTCTTTACGCTGGCGGGAAACTTTTAAATGCTTGCGTCCTAATCGGTTAACGGCTTTGAAGCGGTTGTTAGAACCCTTTTCCTTTTTGGAAACGCGGCGCTGCAACCGCTTCAAAGCCTTTTGGGACTTACGTAGATGACGGGGATTTTCTATTTTCTGACCTTGAGAGTCGGTGTAGAAAGCTGACAATCCGACGTCCAACCCAATTGTTTTACCAGTCGGATGGATGTCGATATGGCGCTCCGCATCTATGACGAACTGAACGTAATATCCGTCGCTGCGACGAATTATCCGGACGCGCTTAATCTGGTCGATTTGGTAGTAGTGCAAGTCATAAGTTCCAACAAGTTTTAGCTTGCCAATACCGACTTTATCAATAAAGCTGATAAAATTGCGGTTTTCTGAAAGCTTCCACCCCGTCTGTTTATATTCGACGGAACGATTGTTTTTCTGTAACTTCGGGTAGCCTTTTTTGCCTGGTTTTCCGGACTTGCAGTTATCGTAAAAACGTTTAATTGAACAAGATGCGCGTTCGGTAGCGGCAAGTCTTGCCTGAGAGTTTAGAAGGCTAGCAAACTCAAATTCAGAAGCTAAGATAGCGCTTAACTTGCTCAGTTGAGATAATTTAACGCCACGATTGTCCATCCATAACGCAAGAGCTTTGTTTCGGACGAATTGAAATGTCCGGATAGCTTCATCAACTTTCCGATACTGCTCAATCTTTCCTTTTGCTTTGAATTCGTAGACAATCATGGCGCTCATTTAATCGACCTGCTTTGATTATATAGGTGTTTACTGCTACTGGCTCTCCCTAAATACAAAAGTTAACTATTTGACTGCGGTTAAAACCGCCGCGTCGCATTTCATCCACCGGATAAATCACGGTGGATGAAATGCTCCCGATTTATTTTAGGTAAAAATCAGCACAGAATCTGCATCATTCTGAATTATGACTGAGCAGGGAGAAGTGACAATCAATGTCTATTTACTTCAACCGGATCTGACATGACGACGCTGACTTGCTCTCCAATCTGATAGGTGACAACCGCTCTGACTTTATCCTGTCCCAAATATCCGGTTTTATTGGTAAAGTGGAAGCCAATTTCAGCGTTAGCTAGCGGGGTCAAGCGAATTTCTTCCGGTATGGAATGAATCTCTTGTGGAGGCCGACTAAAGGCTTGTACCGTACCATCAGAAGCGTTACGAATCTCTACATTTTTAATGGTAAGTATGGTGTTTTCCTCTTTGGTATTCTCGATGCGGAGAAACACAGAAGCAAACCCGATATCTCGGTTGGGTTGAGAGGGTACTCCTACAGGATGTCTTCTTTCCTCTCTAGCCAGAAGCGTGACGCTTCTGACAACAGGATTGGTTGTTGAGGGCATGGCAGTTTCAATTGATGGAGATACCTGCAAATTGTTGGCTGGTGTGAAAGGAACAGAGCTACAACCTGTGCTTGTAGCTAGAGCCAGTAAAACTAATATTTTGATCATCTTGAACAGCTTTAACACCTCACTTAATTTAAGAGCTTGTTAAAGAGGTGACTGAGTAGAGTTTTATCTAAGTCACCCCTTACTCAGGTTTTGTGGAAGACTATACTTGAAGCGTCTCAGCTATTCGTATAGCCCCAGTCGTAGAACTTCTGTACCATTTGATTCCAATTGAAATATTGAATGTATCCATGTGGATTGTAGATGGCAAATTGACCGTTGTTGTAGCCCACCATCGTGTAGGAATGGCGACTATTTGGATCGCCTAAGATGTGATACCCATCAAGTAGAACTATGCGACCAGCATTGAAAGCATTCAAAATTGGCTGCAAATCAGTTGATGTTAACGACCAATCGACCGTAGTACTACGAGCTGTAATTTGGCGAACTGAGTCATAAGGCCAACCCCCTTCAATTGCTGCGTAGGAGTTGGTAGTGCCGTGACCAGTCCAACCGGCCTCATTCATTTGAGCGTAGGCTTTTTCCGCCAAAGCAACCCACAACTCATTGCTGGTGTTGTTATAGAGTTTGCCACTATCCCGGTTAGCGTAAACAAATCTTCCCGCTGCATCAGTTGGTAAGTACCTGTCTACCGTGACATAGTCAGCCACACCATTGTTGTAGAAGCGAACGGTGTAGGTGTTGTCACCATTGTCGGTAAACATGCTTTGAATTGTGTTGGGAGTCCGCAAGGCGGTTCCCGCCAAAGCTGCCAAGTAGTAGCAATCACCAAGACTACCCTGGTCTATATCTTGATAGCTAATGCCATTTTGGAATAAAGAACCACTAGCAGATCTGTAGGTGGTACCGCTAGCTGCTGTCGGACGATAGGTCCCCAAGAAGTGCTTCCCGATCAGGTTTTCCATTTTGGTTGCGGCGTCGTTTCCAAGCAAGTTGCCGATTCCAGATCGGATATTCGGATCGTAGGGGTTAACAATCTTGTTCGCCAGATTGTACACGTAGTCTGGCATCAACGACCGGCGACCAGCGACAAACTTCCGCAAGTCTGTAAGCTCTGTGGTATCAATAACACTACCATCCTTCGTATCCCGCAAAATCGCCATCATGTCATTGCGATTCAGTTGACCGTCAGCAGCAAACTGACGCCCCAAGCCAATAATTCCTGGGTCGCGGAGATTCTGACTATACCAATCCCCTGTAGATACGCTCAGATAGTAATTGGTGTTGCCACTGTATTGATAAACTTGGACAAAGTAGTTGCCTGCCCCTAAAGATCGGCTAATCCATTCGGCAGGAGTACCACTGATTTGCGAACGTTGCAGCTCATCACCCAAATCAACAATGCCATTATTGTTGACATCTCGAATCAGACGCACATCGGCATCAGCACCCAAACCCGCTACGGTCAAGTTAATGTTACTCGTAGCACCGAGGTTGAAGCGGTAGACATCAGCGGTGTCAGTGTTATTAACAGAGTCACTGAAGATGCGAGTACCAATCAGAGTACCAATGTTGGTTTCAGTCGGTAGCAGGTTACTGGGTGAACTGGTGGGACTCGGCGACGTAGCAGACAGCCTTAAAGTATAGGCAGTGTTAGCACCAGACCAAGGATAGACCTTGAGATAGTAAGTCCCAGCACTCAAGGTGTGGTTAATCGCTTCATCCGCACTGCCAGATCGGTTCGAGATGTTGAGTTCGGTGGTGCCATTGCTGGCAAAAAGCCGCACATCTGCATCCGCACTCATTCCTGTCATAGACAGGTTGAAGTTGCTAGCGGCGCTCAAGGTAAATTTGTAGTAGTCTATGTCAGTGCTAGTGACAGAGTCAGTAAGAACTCTGGGAGTAGCGGTCAAAGTACCAACATTGTATGCCGTCGCCGGGGTGCTGCCAGGATCTGGTACAACAGTTGTCTCAAAGCTAGCTTGGCTGATACTAATGGGGAGATCCACCAGTTCCGCCATGACGCTTGTAGGTTTTACTGCTGTATCTAATTGTGGTTGATAAGCAGACCACGCGCTGGTACTTGCATCGCTGGAAGAGATAGTTTGATCGAATTCTTGTGGTTTCAACATTTTACAGCCCTCCAGTTAAAAATCTGGAGAGAACATTCGCACATCGTGCATTTTGCACGATGGTATTCAGGCTTGCTTTAAAGCCTGATATCGGACTTACGTAAAGAAACCGGGTTTCTCTAAAAAATGGATGGCTAATTGCTAATTGCTCATTGCTAATTGTCAATTGCTTCCAGAGCAGCCATTAGCGATTAGCTATTAGCACTTACACAACTTTTGCTCAGGGACATGATATCAGCTCCGGTTCAAAACAAAGCCAGTCTTTAAGAGCTTCTATTTGGGAAAGGCTCTCTTTACTACCACGCGCTGGAAGCCAGATCCGCATTTATAGAGGGTTTAATTCTCGTTTCTCTTCTAGAAATTCCGGTTGATTCCGGCCTGCGCTCTACCTCAGTCTTAGCATGAGGATAAAAATTCTGGATTAAATTATACGATTACGACTAAAAAGTTATAAAAACTTATAATAGTTCGATCTTTGCAAAGTCTTGATACTAGCACCCTACTTGAGCGGTTAGTAGTAAGCGCTGAAGCGCTGAAGCGCTTACTACTAACAAAGCCGAGTTTGATTGCTATTGCTGACGCTGGTAGAGCGACCAGTACAATCCTTTTTTCTGGATTAGTTCTGCGTGGGTTCCTTGTTCCATCAAAACTCCTTTATCTAAGACTAAAATCAAATCTGCCCGCTTGAGCGGATCAAATCGATGGGCGATCCAAAAAACAGTTCTGTTCTGAAACATTCGTTGCAGGTTCTGCAAAACTTGTTGCTCGGTTTCGCTATCCAAAGCCGTAGTGGCTTCGTCTAAAATCAAGATGGGCGCTTGGGAAAGAAACAGGCGAGCGAGATTAAGTCGCTGTCGCTGTCCGCCGGATAAAGCGGTGCCGCGTTCTCCAATATTGGTTTCGTAACCTTGGGGCAATTCGCTGATAAAATCGTGAGCAACTGCTAATCGAGCGGCTTCTACAACTTGCTCGGCGGTGATGTCCAGATTGCCGAGGGTAATATTTTCCAAAATCGAAGAATTGAACAGAAAATCTTCTTGCAGAACGACGCCAATTTGTTGCCGCAAGGAAGCTATATCGGCGGTTTTAATATCAAAACCATCCAGCAGAATCCGCCCTGCTTCGGGTTGGTAGAGACGTTGCAATAGTTTAGAAACGGTACTTTTTCCAGAACCGCTGCGACCGACTATTCCTACGAGCATACCGGGTTGTACTGTAAAGGAAATTCCCCGCAGGATGGCGTCTTGGTTGGGTCGATAGCGGAAGAAAACTTGGTCAAAAGTTACTTGTCCTTGCAAGGGGGGTAAAACTAAACCCGTTCCCGGTTCGGCTTCGGGAGCAACGTTGAGAATATCGCCAATTCTGTCTACAGAAAGCAGGACTTGTTGCAGATTTTGCCACAGTTGAACTAACCGCAACAGGGGTCCTGTGACTCTGGCAGAAAGCATTTGAAATGCTACTAACTGACCGACGGTAAACTCGTGTTCGATTACTAATTTGGCTCCAAACCAAAGAATTAGGAGGGAGGAAAAACTGGTGAGAAAATTGGCGATGTTGTTACTAATATTAGAAGTAGTAGAAGCTTTGAAGCCGGTGCGGATGAAACGGGCGAACAATCCTTCCCAGCGATCGCGTGCTGTCTTCTCGGCACCATGAGCTTTTACCGCATGTATTCCCGTCAGCGTTTCTACCAAAAAAGACTGGGTATCAGCCCCGCGATTAAAGGTTTGATTCAGCCAGTGGCGCAGTACCGGCGTCGATACCAGCGTCAGAATAGCAAATAACGGCATCACCGCCAAGGCAACTAATGTCAGTTGCACGTTGTAATACAGCATCAGCGCCAGATACACCACTGCAAAGATAGAGTCTAAAACCACAGTTAAAGCAGTGCCGGTGAGAAACTGGCGGATATGTTCGAGTTCCTGTACCCTGGCGACTGTATCTCCCACCCGCCGCGATTCAAAATAAGCCAAATTCAACCGCATCAGGTGGCGAAACACTTGGGCTGATAAACTCAGATCGAGGCGACGGGCGGTGTGGGTGAAAATAAATAGTCGCAAGATGCCCAAAAGTGCCTCGAAAGTAGCGACGCCTAGTAATGCGATCGCCATCACATCCAAAGTGGACAGGCTTTCCTGTACCATCACTTTGTCGATAATTACCTGGGTGATAATTGGCGTGGCTAACCCCAACACCTGCAAGGTGAAAGAAGCCAGCAGCACCTCCAACAGCAACCCTCGGTAGTTCCAAACTGCTGGTAAGAACCAGGATAGGTTGAATTTTTCCTGCCGCCGAATCGGTTCAATTGACCACAATTGACCGTCCCAAGCGGCTTCTAGCATTGAGCGAGGGATGCTTTCGCAAGTTTGATTGGGGTGGGTGGGATTGGCGATGATGATGCGATCGCCTTTAACCCCATACAATACCACCCAATCTTTCTGTTCCCAATGCATCAACACTGGAAACGATAGTTGCGGTAAATCATTCCAAGTTACTCGCAAGTGTTTCAGCAGCAACCCCAATTTTTCCCCAGTTTCCACCAAATGTTTGGGGCGCTGTCCCCGCAATCGGCGCTGCACCCAGTCGAGTTGCACTGGACATTGCCACTGTTGTGCCACCATTGTTAAACAAGCCGCCGCCGCGTTGAGGCTTTGCACAACAGGATAGCCCGATACCATCTGGGGTGCGTCAGGAGTTTGCGGTTCCAAACGCCTTCGCGCTTCCTGCCAAAAACCCTCGATTTGAGGGGAGGAAATTTCGCTCCAAAGTGCGGCATCCCAACTTACAACTACCACTTCTTTGCTCGCAGCTACTGCTTTGAAGCCACCAGAAAGCTTGAGTAACTCGCCAAACCAATCTCCTGGCGCTAAAGTAGCCAGCGCTTTAGCCGCTTCTTCTTCCCGCCAGCGCACCTTACCCAAAACAACGACAAACTGGTGTTTTGGCACGCCTTTTGACCAAATTTTCTCCCCCAGCTTGTAGCGATGAGTCTGGGCTTGATTTTTGAAGTAAACTTGCTGTGCGGGACTCAGCCAGCAAAGCGGCGGTTTATCCCAATTTAAGCTGTTACGTTCGTCGTCAACTTTTTTTAGATGACTTCCAGCTTGACCATCATCTGTTGCATCTTCTCGGTTATCCATAGCTCAAACAGCTCATTTTGCAGAGCTTCACTTAGTTGAGCGTCTTCTAACGAGGCTAGCAGAATTTGTTCTACTCGAAACAAACCCCAGCGGCCTTCCAGTTCTAGCGGTCCGATCAATTCTCCAGGACTGGCTTTATCGATCTCTGCCCTAATTATATCTGGCAGCGTTCCCCGACTCACCGGCCCCATCATGCCGTTGACTATTCGGTCTTCCGTGAGCGAATAATCTCTTGCCAGAGTTTCAAATGCCGTTCCCTCTTCAATTTGGCTGCGTAGTTCTTCAGCCAGTTCCCGCTGGGCAACAACAATCCGCGACAAAACGACTCGATCTAAAAAAATCTTACGTTCAATAAAGAATTCTGGCAATTTGGGTGCGGTTACCTCAGCTTTGAGTTTGGCGAGTTTAAACCCAGAGGTAACTTGAGCGTGAAAAGTAGGATAATCCATCCGATTGCTGGCGAGCCATTCCTGGAACCGCTTGGGGTCAGTTAATTGACGTTGCAAGCGAAAATCAATCACCGCCTGCTCAATTAATACCGGGTCGATATTTAAATTATCTCTTTGTTTGAGTTCCTGCTCTAGGACGTACTCGCGCAGGATATCTCGGATGAAACCTCCCAGTCTGCCAGATAGTTGCAAATATTGGATTGCTTGTGTCAGAGAAATGGGTTGGTCATTAATGGTCAGGAATGGTTGGGATTCCATGCGCGAACCAGATAGGTAGTTTTTCTATATCTATTATTCAAGATTTCTGTCAGATGCACAAATATGGGAAACGCTCCCAGTATAAGATTACTGGGAGCCAGATAAAACGCAATAGAAACCCGGTTTCCTAAAAACCGGGTTTCTTTGCCTTAAACCTCGCGTGGTTTGAGGTCAAAGGTAACCTTAAATTGCCGATCTTTCTGGGGAATATTCCGATGCACAACCTGCGTCAGAGTATTCGTGGTGTTAATTACTTCCCAACCGACGGGTGAAAATGTTTTCTCATTGAAGATGCCTGACGCTAACAGGGGATTGGTTAAAGCTTGGGAGAAGGCATCAATGGCGACAATTCGCGCAATCATGGGAGGCACAGTCGAATTTTCCCAGGCACGATCTTCGGCAAACAATCCGACGTATAAATCAATATTGTCAACGTTACCGTACAATTGTTTCAGTTTTGCCTGAGCAATTTCATCTCCAGTAATTTGGTTGAAATCTGTGACGCGGGGAAACCCACACATTTCGCGGTAATCGTTGTAGCTGCGTAACTTGGCTTCACGACACATTTGGATGCTAGCTATCTCGGTCGGAATCAAGAAATCAGCGGTATTGAACAAACCTATTATCCCCGCAGGTTGAGAAGAACTTTCCTCGAATAAAGCGCCCAAACCTTTATTGGTAATTAGGTCGTTGTTAAACATCGTCGCCGCCATAGGCATTTGTTTGCCGTCGTAGGTTAGCGTCTCGGGAAGCGCGCTGTGCCAACGATAGACTAAAGAAAATTCAAAAGGCATCCAATTAGGGCGATACCATTTTTCATTGGTAAATGCCAGGGGGTCGGTGATGAATTTAAAGTGATAGGGAGTGATGTGATTGATATACTCCTCGACCACAATTCTCATCAACAAAACGATGACGATATTTCTGGCTGTTTGGAACAGGCGTTCGTCATCCCAAGTGGGGTAATTTTTGGCGAGCAAATCGCACAAGCGATTGTGTTCTCTTAAGAAAAGAGTGTTGAGCATCACGTAGCCAATTTGCACGTTATCTCGTTCCACTTCTATCCCCATTGCAAACATTTTTTCCTTCTGTGCTGCGGGAAGTTTATCCCAAAGTGAGGAGCTATCCTCGGTGCGGAGGTGGGGTAAGTCTTTGAATTCTTCTTTGACTTGTCCGTTTTCGTCGTAGTAGTAAGGAGGATATTCTTCGCCGTTGATGAATTGACTTTTCAGCTTGCCGCCTTGATGCGATCGCAGCATTTGAGTAATGCTATGGTTTAATCCATAAAGGGGACACAAATCGATCTGGTGGTTCGAGGTATTTTTTAAATGATTGGTGCGGTCTGTTCGCAGAAATCCATCCGTAAACCATTGGACAAAATAAGGAAACAGGACGGTAGATTTAGGAGAGTATTTTGTTTTTCCGTCTATTTTGCGGAACAAATCAGCCGCTGCTTCGGCAGAGGGAAGGTTGTCGGGAAGTTTTTCAACCGGCCCTAAATGCAATGACGAATAGGTACGATCGGTTAATGAATCCCAAGAGGTGTAGGGAGCCATTGTACTAAACGGATAGGGACGAGTGGGAACTTTGTAGATGGCATTGTTGATCAACTTTTTGTTGACTGCCTTCTTCAGACCTTCGTTGCTTTGAATAAAGTCCCATATCGGTTTCAGGTGGGATAAAGCATAAGACTCTAATCTGTTCTTAAAACCGTCTCTGGATTTGTCTCTTTGTTTGGTTGCCATGATTTTCTTTTTTACTCCATGTAAAAAGCGAGAGAATAGATATTTCCTAGGGAAGACTGTAGGGACGCGGCTGGCTACAATCTTTTGGTAAAAATCAAAATTTATGCGATGCGTCCTACAAACCAAACTGATTTTGACCTAGTGGGTCAACTTGAAGGTCAATTTGCCTGCGATCGCATGTCGCAGCGTTTCGCCGTTGCTGGGAAAGTAGATGCCTGTTTGCGCCAGCGGATATGCGCTCTCGACTTGGAGTTGTTCCCCGCCGAAAGCTCTCACTCGCAACACAACCCCATCTAGGTCAATGATGGCAGTTTTTTCGTCTAATGTCTCTAACAATGCTTCCCAAGTCGCACCGCCAGTAGTACGCAGGATTTCCACTAGGCGGTGCAGCCATTGAGCTAATTGAGCGTGGCGTTCAAAGGATTGACTTTGCATAAAAGAAACGATCAAATTACCAAAGATCGCAACTCCAAGCCGTTCTCTTTCCCAACGATGCCTTGCACACCAATATGATTTTGGCAGCAGCATGTCCACTAAATCATCAAGTTTGCGGCTATTTCACTCTGCCGCTTTGGTGTTTGCTGCTGTCCCATTATCCATCTGCACTATTTTTGGTTTTTTCAGCATCAGGTCAATTCTCAGATAACTCTTCGGTTGATTATCGAAATAATTCGGAATTTAGCCACCACGTAATGTTCTCCTTTTTTGGACTTGATTGGTTTCAATCAATTTTCCCAAAGCCTTGGGAGTATGCACGGCAGGGAATTTAATTTTTCTACCCTTTTGCAGCCTTACTCTAGTGCAGGTGCGAGCCACTTCTGCACAATTTCTGTCAGCTCCTCCTCTGAATTTTTACTCGCCACCTTAATATTCGTCTTCCGTTTAATCACTCGATATTAATGTGACTTATTTTACTTTTTATCCCCTGATATGCGGATAAAAATATCAAGATATGCTTAGTTTTTTTACTTTTCCTACTTTTTCACCTCAAAGCAAGTTACAAATTTTATTATTAATGCAAGTTGCTAGTTATAAACTTCGGTGTTGCCAGCTTGCTAATTGCTAATTTCTAATATAGGATTTTTACTGATTGCGTATGAGGACTTGCAGGTGAGTAATATGGTGAGAAATCGCCACATCGCCAAATCTATTTCGGATGCAGCGTGGACGCAATGCAAGGACTTGGATTGAGTATTTTGGTAAAGTATTTGGCGTGGTAACAGTTGCCGTGCCGCCCCACTATACCAGTCAAAATTGTTCTAACTGTGGCAAGGTTGTCATCGGTCGGGGGACGCGCCTTAATTGCAGAGTCATTCATCCCACGCTGCCCTACGGGTCAGACGTGGGATGAATGACAGGTTTAGCTAAGCTAATCGTGATTGAAATTGCATCAGGGCGTCTCCCCGTCTCCCCGTCAGAGCGTCTTTGGGGCAATCTGCATGATGCAACTTGAAGGCAGATCGGCTTATTCCTGACTGGCTGCCATTGCCCGGATAATGTCTCCACGGGTAAGAATGCCAATCACTTTACCGCTGGCATCAGTTACCGGCAAGCGACGATACCCGTCTGCGTGCATCATTTTTGCGGCTTCGCGCAAGGGTTTGTCTGGGTGAACGCTCACCACTTGGTCGGTCATCACTTCCTTAACCGTTTGCCCCAGCGCCTTGTGCAAGTCTCGCTCGTACTTAGCGGGATTTTCCAAGTAAATCACGCTATCGAGGAACATGATATAGGCTGGGGGATTAACCCCCGATTCTTGCCACATTAAGTCTGTTTCCGAGAGAATGCCGATCAGTTTGCCGAAATCATCCACTACCGGCAAACCGCTGATGCGTTGATCTGCGAGAATTTTAATCGCTTCGTTGAGGGGCGTTTCGGGCCGCACGCAGATGGGATCGCGGGTCATCACATCGGCAACGGTATTAGGCATCATTGGCTGTTTTCTCTTGTAAGTCCTCTATATTAATTGTATGAAATTACGGGAAACAAGGTTTATCGGGTTTTTCAATTGGGCGCAACACAACATTGCAGGGGCACGGCATCGGGAAAAATTTGAGTTGATGACAAAACTTACTGATGCCGTGCCCCTACCCCGTTGATTCTCATGTTGCCCACCTCACAAGAATTTTTTGGGCTTTGTGGCATGGGCAGGAAAGCCCGTCTGAGTTATAGCACGATCAGTTTGCGCCGAACGGCTTCCATGCAGAGGGCAACGCGGGTGCTGGTATCGTTTTCATCGAGATAGTCGATGCTCAGTTTTGCCTTGAGGCGTTGTACGCAATTCTGGATGGTTTTCAAGGATAAGTTCAGACGCATTGCGATCGCTTTATCGGTGAGAGATTCCCGACACAATAACATCAGCACTTGCATCTCTCGTTCATCTAAATCAATGTCGTAACGCAGTTCTCTGGGAATCTCTAGTTTGCCATCCAAGGCGTGTCTGACTCCCTCTAAAAATGCTTTCCGTCGTTCCAATTTACTGACGACGACAAACCCTCCCTGGTGGCGACCGATCGATTTGATCAGCGGCTTTAAATATCCATACTCGCTGGTATAGATCAGGATATTCAGCATCGGATAGTCCTGAAAAATCTGTTGCAACAACACTAGGCTCGCTTGCGCGGATTGTTCGCCCGTCGCGGTGCCAAATAGCAGATCGATGATGACGAGATCGGGGGTTTCTAACAGCAGACGTTCTAAGACTTCAGTATGAGTCTGAGCCATCTCACAAATCGCTTCTGGCTCTAGCTTTTGCAGAAACAGATAGTTGTTCTGGGCGACTTCTGGGTGATCTTCGAGGATCACAAACAGAGGAGGTTTAGATTTCATAGCCTCCAAGCATTACTGGAACTGGTTTTAAGTAGTTATATCATTTTCCCGTCTTGATGCTACAGATCCGATCCCCCCTAACCCCCCTTACTAAGGGGGGGACCGGAAAAGTTTAAGTCCCCCTTTTTAAGGGGGATTTAGGGGGATCTGTTGCATATTGAAGGGAAAACGGTATTAGGCAAGGGTTAAACGTTTGGTGGGCATTGCCTACCAAAAGGCTAAAACTTATATGCAGCAATATTTGTAGGCAATGCACACCCTACAAATATGTTGACTTTATTCACGCCTACCTACTTATTTATCGTAGTCCTAAAATCTCTCTGTAGATGATAAGTTTCGTTGTCTCCCTGGGAAAATTGAGGCTAAAAAGGGTTGAACGAGTTCAACTAATTAAACGCTTGATTCCAAGAGAGTTGTACTCGCACTCCTCCCTCTGGCAAAGCAACGCACTCCAAAGTTCCATTGGGAAGTTCCGCAGCAATCATTTTCATCAATTTCATCCCGTACCCGCCCCGCGTTCTGGGCATCGTCGAAGACTCGAAAATTGAGGGTTCTAGTTTTGCGCCATCGTTCTCAATCGTTAGGGTACATTGCCGATCTTGCTGGCACAAGCTCACCTGCACATGGGTGGCTATTCCGTGAGGAGATTGGGCATGGCGAATGACGTTATGAATGGCTTCACAAAAGAAATGGTAAATATCCTCGCGAGCTTCCAGCCAAAGGCTGTTGAATTCCGGTTCTTCTAGGGGTTGCAACTGTTGAATCACTCGCAGGGTGAGTTCTCCAGAATTAACCAGTTGTTGTAGTTTTGCCCTAATGCCAGCGTCTAATCCCGCTTTTAATTCCGGTGTAATTTCTAGGGTAATGGCGCGGGTTTGATTCAGCTGCTGGCGCAGGTGATGCCCCAGACTTTCGAGTTGATCTAAAACGGGGTCGAGGTTGAATTCTCCTCCATTAAACTGAAGCATTTCTAGTCGATCCATGACCAGCTTTAGTTCTTGGAGGGGGCCTGCGTGGATATTGGCAGTAATCCGATGTAGCATTTTTTTCGCCTGGGATATTGCCGCCGCTTGCTCAATAGAATGCAGGCGCTCAATTTCACACTGTTGCTGGTGGATGAGGTCTTTTTGGACAACCAACACTAATGAGATAAATACAGATACGACCGTTGCAGTCCAGGTAAATAGGGGCAGTGTAATTGGTAGAATCCAGCCCTTGCCAAACAGCACAAGGCTGACAAGACTAAATCCACTCAATCCCAAGACGGGATAAAGCCAATACCAACATCGCCTTTTAGCACGATTATCAAGCTTACCAAAGACTATCCATTGGCTAATTAAGATTCCGCCCAATACAATCAGGGCTTTTTGCAGCCAGCTTGGAACTATTTGAGCAAAAGATCCCATTAGCAAACTCGCCAGCAGGTTGGCTTGTAATTCGACTGCGGGCATCAGTTCGCCAAAGGGAGAGCGAATCGCAAAGGCATCAGGATTATTAGTATCTGAAAATCCCAGTAGGACGATTTTGTTGCGAATTTGTGAGATTGATGGGTTGTTGCTCAAAAGCGATTGAACTTTAAGGTTTGGGAAGGTTCCCGTTGCTCCCCAAAAATGAATTTGAATCGGAGTCTGAGGGGTTTGCAGGGGTTGCTTGTGGGGTTTAAATTTCTTGAGCGTGAGTAAGGCGGCTGAATCGAGGACTTGGATGCGTTCTAAACTGTGAGTGAGGGTAAATTGCCCAGATAAACTCGCTTGACGAGCGGTACTGCGGATACTCTGAGGATGTTTGGCTTCTGGCTCGTATTCAGCAAAGCCTAGAATTGACTGGGGTGGAAACAGGGGTTTGCCTTTGTTGGTTAAAGGGAGGAAATATTCGTAATTGCGCCATTCGGTGGGGTTGGGTTTCGTGGCGCTGGAGGTGGGGAGAACGAGGACTATGCGATCGCTATGCCGTTGAACAAGTGTTTTGATCGGGTTATTGGGATGATCTGAGGTTTGCAGCCAATTGGGTAGTAAGTTCAGCACCACCACCGCTGCACCTGCGTCGAGCAGGCGATTGACCAGGTTGCTATAAATTATCGGTTCGTTGGCTAATCCCCAGGTTTTTAAGTCTGCTGCGGTAATAGTGACTAGGACGATTTCTGGGGGTGGGGTGCGGGAATGGTTGAGGCGGATTAGGCGATCGCGTTGAGCGAGGTCGAGTTGTTGAATCAGGGGCAGTTCGGACAGCACCACACTCCACAAAATACTCCAGCCTATTCCGAGCCAAAGGCCAGTTGCTTGCCATGTTTTGCGGAGTACCATTTTGTTTGCATTGGGATGAAGTTAGGGAACGGTAGTGTTCGGTGTGCGATCGCTATCTAAATCCGTCCGGAATAATTTACTTATCTTAACACTTAAAAATTTATATCTATTAGTAAATAATATCTAAATTTCTGAGTTGTTTTGGTGCAGATGATTGCATTTTCATTTGCGCTAAACCGCAATTTTATTTTCCTAAATCCTTACTTCATATAAGAAGATATTGCAAGTATCTTAGAAATGCTCATAAACACTGGTTTTAAATACCGCCGATTGATAAATTTTAAGGAATAGGTAGATATGAATAAGCTTGTGAGTATTGCTGCAATTAGTTCCTATCTATTATTTGCTACTGCATCTTTCTCTCAAAACAACACTGGTGCTTTAGAGAAACCTGTTATTTTGGCACAGACAAACCAACTTGTACCTGTTTATCGTTGGTGGAATCCTAATGATAAAGATTGGATTACTCTTAGAGCAGGTGAAATTGAAGACTGGAAGCTTGGCTCATGGGGCTATCGGGATAAGCAATATTCTTTTTCATGTTCTTTAACCCCTTTGGCAAATAGTGTTGCCATTTATCGTTGGTTTCAACCTAATGATAAAGATTGGATTACTATCACTAAAGACGAGATACCTGACACGAAAATGTATCAATTGGGTTATCAAAGTAAAACTTTTCAATGTTATGTAAGCCGTACTCCCTTATCCAATGGAGTGTCAGTTTATCGTTGGTTTCAGCCTAGTGATAAAGATTGGATAAATCTTCCCGAAGGCTCAGTGCCAGAATATCAACTTGGGCGTTGGGGCTATCAAGATAAGACTTTTCAGTTTTACGCTTGGCCTTAAACAAATATTGGATTTTTGTTGGCGGTTTAACCCATCCTTTTCAAGAGAAGTATTAACTGTGATTTTGAATTACAACCTACGTAAATACAAGCGAGTATTTTGTATGAATAAAACCTTAAATCCAGTACTAATTTTTGCGGCAGTTATAACTGTATCTTCTTCTATAACTTATCCTGTATATGCTAATACTGCCGAGCAATGTCCAAGGATAGCAGGAGCATATCAACGCCCTGGTGACAACTTGATAATCTACTGGAACCAGAATGGCTGTAATATAAGTGCTGACGCACCTTCAGGTGGATTTGACCACTTGATAACTGGTCAATGGACGGAAGGACACTTTGACTATAGAGTATCCCGCAGAAACATCAGGAATGGGTGTACAACTCAAATGTATGGTAGGCTTTATAAACTAGATAATTCTCGACTGATGTCAGAAGTGTACGGCTCCGATGGTAGATGCGATCTGCCTGCAAATTTTACGGAAACCTCTGTATGGATTAGACGCTGAGAAGAGAAAAATACATCAATGTTTGTGATTAAAAATAAAACTTAAGAGGCACTCCAATGCAAACAAAAGTCTGGCAAGTAGTTGATGTAGGTGTAGGCATTCTAAAAAGTTCTCCACCACAGCTTTTTATTATTGCTTCCGGTGTAGTTAATTATACTGAATGGAGCCACCCTACACTTATCCCCTATTATTACTTTATTCCTCCACAAGATGGAATTTATGATTTCGATTTTGTAGCCGAAGCTCCAAGTGAAATTGTAATACCAGTTGTTACGCCTGTGGTCACTACTTTTATTTGGGAGAACTTACCTGATGGTGTTATGGGAGTAAGTGTACATGGATCAACAGGTGAACCTAAGATTAAAATGCTGGCTGAATATTCTTTCAATGACATTCAGCAACTTGTGTGGCATCGACCAGGATTTGAGTCTATGGAAAATGGATAATATCCTGGTTATGATAAACGTGTATTAGCCAGCATAAAAGCTCTTGTGGAGTGCGTTAACAAAGTGCAGGGCACCATCAAATCTACCCCTATGATTAATTCGGTGGTTACGCTATTACTAACCCTCTCTACATTTTAGGTTGAACTTGAGGTAAAACAATGTCTAGAATCACGATTAACAATATTTATTTTGATCCCACTACTCAATCTAGGGCAGTAAGAAACGCTGGCTTAGATAGTCCTGATAGTTTTGGTTCAAACTATGCGATCGTTCAGTTTACTGCTCCTATTACGCCTGCCCAAGAGAGCGAACTTAATAGTTTGGGACTAGAGATTCTGGAGTATCATCCTGAGAATGCCTACGTATGCAGATTTCCTCCTGCTTCCTTGGCTGCTGTTCAGGCTCTTCCCTATGTAGAGTTTGCAGGTGTCTACCCACAAGAGGTTAAAGTAGCTCTGCCATTACGCTCGTCGTCAGCTGTTGCTACAGCTAACCTTCTAGAACTAGGTCCGATCGAAACATCGATGGCACAACAACCTGTTGATATCGATGTTGTGCTTCACAATGGGGCTGATGCTGAAGCTGTACGCACGAGGATAGCCCAGGCATCTAGATTAGATCCTGACGATCTGCAAGTTTCTAGCAACAAAATTAGACTAACAGTTCGCCCACAGGCTCTGGAAGATTTAGCAGCCATCGACGAAGTAAAAACAATCCAAAAGGTTCCAGAAAACAAGCTATTCAATAATGTTGCCCTCGGTATTATCGGTGCCGATCGAACACACAATGACTCAAACCTTAAGGGAGAAGGTCAGGTCATAGCCATTTGTGATACTGGCTTCGACAAGGGAGATACAACTAATGTTCACCCTGCATTCGTCGGTCGCGTGCTTAAACTCTATGGTTCTTCAGGGCGAAATGGCAAAAAAAACGATCCTAATGGTCACGGCACTCACGTAGCAGGTTCTGTTTTGGGGGATGGATATTCCGCAACGATGGGAGGTTCGATTCGCGGTACAGCCCCTGCGGCAAAGCTCGTTTTCCAGTCAGTTCTTGACTGGCGAGGTGGACTAGGGGGTCTACCGGCAAACTTGAATGATTTGTTCATTGAACCCTATCAGAATGATAATGCTCGAGTACATACCAATTCCTGGGGAGCTGATGTTTTTGGTGCATATACCACCAACTCCCAAGAAGTTGATCAGTTTGTGTTTAATCACCGCGATTGTGTCATCTGCTTCGCCGCCGGCAATGCTGGTTCCGACTCGGATGCCAACGGTACTATTGACGCTGGATCTGTAGGTTCGCCTGCTACAGCTAAAAACTGCATCACTGTCGGCGCATCTGAAAGCTATCGTCCAGACAAAGCAACTTCTTATGGCGATGGCAAACCACGTTATGGCAATCCCTGGCATATTGACTTTCCAGTCCCTCCGATTGAGGACGACCTGTGGGCAGACAATGTAAATGGAATGGCTGCATTTAGCAGTCGCGGTCCAGTCCAAGGGAACCGGATTAAACCCGACATTGTTGCACCAGGTACGGCAATTCTTTCCACCCACTCTCGCGATGCTCGTGTAGGAGCCTTTTGGGGAGAATCAACCGATCCGTTGTTCTGTTTTATGGGGGGAACCAGTATGGCAACTCCTCTGGTGGCAGGTTGCGTTGCAGTTGTGCGAGAGTTTTTCATCCGCGATCGCGCTCATCCCAATCCTAGTGCGGCTTTAGTCAAGGCGATGCTGATTAACGGTGCCGAGGAAATAACCGGACAGTACAGCCCTTCAGAAGCAGGTATTATCCCAAGTTTTTCCCAAGGATTTGGTCGAGTTAATCTGGCAGCTACCGTAGGGCCTTTCGATCCCAATGTCACCATTGAATTTCGAGATGAGAATCGCGCTCTCCGCACTGGAGAAGAGGAAAGCATCACGATAAATTTAGATTCAAAAGTGACCTTGCTCAAGGTAACTTTGGTTTGGACAGATCCACCAGGAGCAGCTCTACAAAACGATCTTGACCTGATTGTTCGTGCAACAGGGCAAGAACGTCACGGGAATGTGCCATCTACTTCTTCAGAATTTGACCGCACTAATAATGTGGAGCAGGTTCTGTGGAGTGGCATCCCAACAGGCAACGTTGAGATAGTCGTCAGAGCCTATCGTGCCTTGCCAGCGCAGACCTATGCCTTGGTTATTCGCACCGTGTAGTGAGTATTTTGGCAGTGGTTCTGAGGTATCTATTTTATTGAAGGAGGGATGAGGAAAATGGCAGAATTGACCAAATTAGAGCGAGTAAAAATCCTCTGCGATCCCGAGCTGAAATCTGAAGTTATAGACCAGATAGTCAACAATTTATCGGGGGTGGTTGTATCCCATCAAGGCAAGTATCTATGGTTAGGTACTGATGAATTGACAGCAATAGAGAGATTCACTCGACTAGAAGATGGAGGATTTGGCAAACACGAGCGCTTTGAATTTAAAAAATTCATTGATGATTTTGATGAAGATAAAGGAGAAGTGGATGTAGAAGGAATAGACTATTGTGATGGGTTTCTTTGGATTATCGGCTCTCACAGTAGTAAGCGCAAAAAAGTCAAAATCGCTCGAGATAAATTTCAAGTCGAAAGAAAAGAGCTTAAACAGATAGAACGCCAAGAAAACCGATATCTATTAGCTCGGATTCCTGTTAATGAAGCTGGCGATCTAGAAGCTAACTCTCCACAAAGAGCCTGGTTAAAGCGTCATGGCAGTAATAATTCGCTAACCAAAGCACTAGCAAAAGACGAATATCTAGATATTCCACAGATTATTGCAGGTGAGGATAATAATTCTTTAGCGGGAAAAGAATTTTATTTCTATCTTCCCAGCAAAGAGAATGGTCTTGATATTGAAGGATTAGCAGTTCGTGGCAACAAAGTTTTCATTGGCTTACGAGGGCCGGTGCTGCGCGGCATCGCCATCTTGCTAGAAATTGAAGTCGAAGCAGGATCGTCTAATCAGCTAAACCTCAAAGCAATTGGCGACAATGGCAGAGAATACAAGCGACATTTCCTCGATCTCGATGGATTGGGAATTCGGGAGCTATGTTTGGAGGGAGATAGTGGCGACTTGCTCATTCTCGCAGGGCCAACAATGGATCGTGATGGTGCCCATTCCTTATTCCGATTAAAACAGCCTTTGACTTTGAAAGATAACAGCCTTTCTAGTCAAAAGAATGAGCAATTAGAATATCTTGGAGATATTCCTCACGGTAAAAAGCGCGATCGCGCTGAAGGATTGACTCTCTATGGAGGAGCAAAATCCATTCTCGTTGTCTATGATAGCCCAGCAGAGGAACGTCTGATTGCGGGCGAGCGGGATACTGTTGTTGGGGTTGATGCTGATGTTTTTCCCTACTGCGATCAAGAAAAAAGCGAGGGTGAAAATTTCTCGTGATGTAACTGCTTCATGGACTGATTTAAAATCCGAAACTGAGAAATCGATGCCATGAATAATCGACGCATAAAGTGCGAGCAATTTTGATAATAAACTTGGAAAACCAAGAGGAGGATTGTGATTATGATGCGGAAATTTTTTGTCACAGTATTCGCTGCCAACCGACGCGCCCTTATTAACCTTGGTGATTACCACTTAGATTTGTTCCAGGCAACGGCAAAAGCCTCAGAAAATGATGAATTTACCATTGAGGGGTTGCTCACTTTAGCAGAAATTGAGCGGTTGGTTGAGGGTGGTTACCGAGTGCTGGTTGAGGAAGAATCTGCCAAACGCGCACGCGCCACTCAAGAGGTGACTGGATTTCCAGATTGACACTCCGCGAGCTAAAGCTGCGCGGATTCTCCAGATTTTCTGCCGTATTTGCTGGATTTCCGAATGTCAGCAACAGTATACTGAGTTAAGTCGAACAAACTTAACTGAATACTTGTTTGCTCATAGGCATGGTTCCT
>NZ_JBHFNP010000213.1:0-5610 GCF_041929235.1 Microseira sp. BLCC-F43 | reverse complement strand
AGTTGTCAGGTGCTTGACTCTACTTGCCGGATTCTCCCTCAAAAAAGGATACTGGTTAATACCAACTACAAGTGCATCTCGCGTCATAAAAACTGATTCTGCCCAGATTTACTGCTTTATCCTCTTACTGATGCACCCCAGCTTGATGAATTCCGACCTCACCAAAACCCTACTCGCTTTCTTACTAGCTCTTAGAGAGCTGGAAACTCCCCTCAGCGCCGATGAACAAGCCGTTCTGCAAGATGTAGGGCAGCAATTAGCGATCGCCCCCGATTACTGGGACTTGATTAAAGAAGGACTAATGGCAGCGATCAAAGCCAATTCTGCCTTAAATCACTTGTATCAGTATAACAAGGCCAAATTAGATACTTTAGACGGTCAAATTCCGCGAGGATTGCTGCCCAGCTTAGCAGAGTTAGAGCAAGAACTGTTTCCACAGGCTAAAGAAATTGAAACTCGTGACGGACAAATCAAAGGCGATCGCCAGCCAAACAAAGTTATCGACCTGACCAGCACGATTCTAAAAACTGAAAATCAAGACCAAACCGCTAAGGTAAGTTCTCTAGAGCCATTCTCGAAATACGTAAAAACTTACCGTTTCTTCAACACCTACTTTGGCAACCCTAGCGCTCGCCCAACAATTCCACCCAGCGAACCGCTAATTCACGGGCAAGTTTATATTTTATTCATTGATATTAGCCCTGAAAAAAAAGGCATAGATGCAGAGCCAACGCCGTTTCCAGATGAAGTTTTAGCTCAAGTTTGGAACGAGCGAGAAACCCTAACTCTAGATGTAGTCGTTACCTCTAACGATTTCAGCATTGATGCTCAAGTTAAACAGCTAAATTTACCCCTCAGTGGTGCTTCCGATCCCATCAAATTTACTGTTAAGCCTAATCGATTTGATGGTCGGGGTTATCTCCGAGTGGAATTGTTCTATCGTGGCTATCTGCTTCAATCTAAACAAATCGCTGCCTTAATTATCCCCACAGCTGGATCTGAAATTCCAGAATCTCTACGCCCACCTCAAACCGCTAGAATTACTTTCACAACCACTGACTTGCTTACCAACGAGCAGTTAGCATTGCTTCCAGAACGGGTACTGACGGTAGCTGTAGAGCTTGACCAACGGGACGGCAGCATTGATTTTCGCTTCCTCGACCGGACTGGTGGCGATCGCGAACTAGCCTTTTATGACACTACTTTACAACCAGCCGCACTGGGGAATGCGATCGCAAATATTCGCCAACAACTCTACTTAACTTTGCACGATGGATATTGGGGCGAAGTTGAAGGAAGTGCAGAACAACTAAACACTTGGCTTCCCAAACTCGCAAATGTCGGACGCGAACTTTACCGACAACTCTTACCCCAAAATAAAGGGAGTTTATTAGCAGACGAACAGGAAGAACTCCTGCAAGCTGCACTCAAACCTGGTACGGTTATCCAAGTCAACCCAGTGTTAGGAAAAGTAACAATTCCCTGGGCGCTGCTGTACGAACGAAAAGTCAAACCCAGCCAGCGGACGAGTGTATGCGATCGCTTTACCAACCAGGATCTAGATTGTACCAATTGCCCCAACAAAGATAATCCAAATTTTGTTTTTCCCCATGCTTTCTGGGGTTATCGTTATTCCATCGAGCAACTGCCTTGCTGGGTTAGCAATCAACATCCTGCTCCTTTAACATTGGTGCGACAGATTCAAAATAGCCAACCATTGTGCTTGAGTTTCAATGTTTGGCGTGAGTTTAGTTTGTGGAAAGAACATCTACCCAAACTAGAAGCCGCTGGCTGATTGAATCTACTGATTTCCGAGGAAATACCCCAGCTAGAAATGATTTGGGAAGAATATGGAAATCAATTAGATTTGGTTGACTTTTACTGCCACGGTGGAGTAGAAGAATTGTTGAAACGACCCTATTTAGAACTGAGTGACGAGCGAATTTACAGTAATTTTTTAGAATGTTACGAGTCAAGCTGGAAACATCATCCACTTGTGTTTCTCAACGGTTGTGCGACGGGAGACTATGGCCCCGAAAGCTATGTGAGTTTGATTGATGATTTTTTGAACGCGGGAGCGAGTGGAGTCGTGGGTACAGAATGTCCGGTATCGGAAAAATTTGCCGAACACTTTGCTACTGAAATATTCAAGCGTCTGTTTGCCGGAGAACCAATGGGACAGGCGATGCTAGCAGTGCGTCGCCAATTGCTAGAAAACTACTCGAATCCCCTCGGTTTGGTTTATTCTTTATATGCTGTCCACGAGATTGCCTTAGCTTGTTCTGTCTCTTATACCTAATATGAAACGCTGGATTTTTACGGCTTTATGCTGTTTGCTGATTTACCCGTCATCCGCCTTTGCCCAAACTACGATTGCAGTAGATGCCAAAGATAAACCATTGCAGATTAAAGGCTGGTTGAATGAAGAAAATACCCTGGTAGGGAGCATCCGTTTATCCGGTTCGTAGTAGGCGCTTCAGCGCCGCCGGTTCGTAGTAGGCGCTTCAGCGCCGCCGCAGATAGCATTTATCGGCGAACCTAAATTGCAAGCAGGTATCCCCAAAGATTTTCAGGTAAAGGTTATAAACCCCCAATTGCCGGGAACTTATAAAGGGCAAATTGAAGTATTTCTAGCGAATCAAAAACCAGAAATTATTCCCTTTACTGTATTGGTAAAAGTTAGACCGACTTTAATACCCTTGCGGGGCAACGAGCAAGTACAATTGCAATTGACTCAATGCAATCCTTTACTAGATTGCGGGTTAGCACGTTTACTATTTCCAGCCAGTGCGTTTTTACAAAGTTGGGATTTAGCCTTTGATAATTCAGTAGATGCACCTGTAAAAGTAACGGGGGCTGAGGTGCTGTTAAAAGGAGAGCAAACGGGCTATCAGTTAACTTATAATCAAATTAAAATCTCTAATATTCCCCAAACTTTAGCAGCCGACTCGGTTGTCAGGTTGCCGTTAAATTGGGACTGTTTAAAAATTCCTCCCGACCGTTACACTGGAGCAGTTTATTTAAGTTTAGATGGAGCTAGAGAACGGTTAATTATCCCTGTGAATTTGACCGTGCGGATGGCTCCTTTAATGCCGCTTTTGGTGTGAGTTTTAGGCATGGTTTTAGGTCGATTAATTAAGTATATGCAATAAAAAGGAATTCCCCAAGCTGAGGCATTAGGAAAGGTCAAAGAATTAGAGCAGCAGGTTGATAAGACAAATCCAGAAGACCGAAACATTCTCATGCCAATGGTTGACAATGCTAAAAATTTGGTGCAGGAGATGAAGTTAGAATCAGCTACAGCAGAAGTCGAGAAAATTAACGCCCGTTTGGAATGTTTGCAGCAACTACGAACGATTGAGCAAAAGTTAGAACCGATTAAATCCCATCCCCAGGTTAAGGGGGATAATGGGATTTTGAAGAAGATTAGTAATGTGCGGGTGCAAATTGATTTCGGACAAGAAGATATAGCAAAAAACTCGCTGGCAGAAATACAGCAAGATGTAGCTAACTTGCCATCTCCAACAATGATGGGTCAAACACCCAATTATAACTTATCAGAAATAGTTAATAGCTTAAAAACCGCTGCTGTTGCTGTTGGTAATGCAGTTCAATCGGGGGTAAGTAAACCTGTAAATCAATGGCTGTTTTGGTCGCAGCAAGTCCTTGCCTTGATTTCAGGAAAAGAATTTCGCGCTCAAGCAACCTATTGGTTTGCACGACCGTTGTTTTCTTTAGCACTGTTGGTTGGGTTATCGACAGTGGGGTTGCGTTCTCTCTATGTGCAAAAGGGAGGGACATTTGGGGCTGACCCATTTTCTGATTATTTAGGATTGATACTGTGGGGATTGAGTGCAGATGTAGCGAGTCGCAGTTTGAGCGATTTAGCGGGGGGAGAGGAGAAAAAAGAGTAAGTTTGTGTTGTTGGCTTTGGATATCTTCAGGAATTGGGCGACGCGCAGGCATTTTTTATAGATCGGATTGATTCTGGTCTAAGTAAAGATTGCGGATAGTCCGATTGATAAAACTGAGGTAATCATCTATTTCTTCATAGAGATCTAGTTCTTGTTCTTCTTGAGAATTAAGGAGTGAGGTTTGTTGTTTTTCTAATAGCGTGTCAATCCGTTCTTGAACGGTACTAGAGGCACGAAAGATGGGTATTCCTTCAATTAACTCAATGCGGACTGCTCCTTCAATTGGCAAGCTCTTGGGTAGGTTGTGTAGTTTGGGTAAAAGTAGCATTGTTTGGGAGTGTATTAGGGTTGAAGTTGAATTCTACGCTGATTATAGTGAATCAAGGTTGGGTAGGGCGACGCTCTACTTTGGGAACAACCGCGTACGCTCTATGAGGCACAAGGGTGTATTCTTCAATCAAGCTGATAAATTATCGGAAAACCATTATTCTCTTGGAACCTGTTGCTCTTTTAAATCAGCCCAAATATCGTCCAGGCTGAGTGCGTCTAGCCATTGATGGCGATCGCTAGTGTAATTACCTGTTCCAGAATCAAATTGTTTGATAAACCGAACAGCATCGACATAACCCAAAGCTGCAATTAGTGCTTCAAAGCCTTTTTGGTTCAATTCTACTGGGGTCATTTATTTTCTCCTTCTACCTGAGAAATTTCTATATAAATCCTGTATTGCTGCTCCATAAGCTCATTCTATTGAATCAAGGTTGGGTACGGCAACAATCGAACTGGGCAATGGGTGATAGTAGCGATCGCTTATTTTCCTATCTGGAGTATTCAGTGTAGTGCGAGCATAAGCAACTTTGTGGGTGGTGCGACCGTTGTTATCGTTGGGGCTGCTGTTTGGGTTATCGGTGGTGGGAATTCGGGCTTTGTATGTGGAGAAGGGGGCAACGTTTGGTGCTGACCCATTTGCTGATTACTTAGGATTGGTGCTTTGGGGATTGAGTGCGGATGTGGCGAGTCGCAGTTTGAGTAATTTGTCAGGGGGAGAGGGGAAAAAGGAGTAATCTGTGCAAAACTCGCCGTGTCTGTGCCTGGGTTTTGGTTCCAACAAATCCCTGATTAAAGTTAACCCCATCTCAAGCTTTCCAGTTTCAGCCAATTGAGCGTCTGCCGTTGCCAAAGTTGCTCTAATGTATAAGACAACTTTGGCAACATTCCCGGTTCGGGTTCCCGCGTTTGCTGTTCTGCCTCCACACCCAAATCCTTGAGGATGGCATTAATCAAATTCTCTTCTACCTTTCGCCCCAGTTGTTGTGCGGGTTCTCGAATTGCCCGCCTCAATTCTTCAGGAGACATCGGGGTTACAATCACCAAATTGGCAATCATCAAATCGGTCAGTTCCGGGTAAGCGGCACACTTGCCCAGAAAATCATCCCGCATGGCAAAGATCGGGCAGAATTTATCCCCTATTGATTTCAGCGCCCCCAACAAACTAGAAATAAATTGCTGTCGATCAGTTGAGTTTTTACAGACGGTGAAAACTTCCTCAAATTGATCCACAATCAGTAATGTGCGCGGTGATTTCGAGGCTCTAATCAACCGTGCCAAACCCGTCGATCCTTGTGAAATTGCTTCCTCTGCCTCTCGTAACTGCTTTGCACGTTCAATATCCGTCACCTCCTCATCCAGAAACGCC
>NZ_JBHFNP010000212.1:0-14239 GCF_041929235.1 Microseira sp. BLCC-F43 | reverse complement strand
AAGTAGGCTGAGTCATTCACCCTTAGAGCAGTTCTGCATGAAGCCAGAAACGGTTAGCCAGATAGCTATTAATGAGCGAAAAGCTAACTCTAATTCCTGGCCTGATTCCTCGTCTCTTTAGAGCGAGGAGCGGCTCAATTTCATCCTCAAACACAACGCGCCATCACCAATTGTCCTTTCTGCTACTTCTGTAGAAACACCAGTAAAACGCCAGCGCGATTTTGAAGCATGCGTGAAAGAGTGGAATCAACAATACAGGGATGATTTCAAACAGAAAAACCCAGACAAGCAAGAAAGCAGGGGAGCAGAGGAGCAGAGGAGCAGGGGAGCAGGGGAGCAGGGGAGAGAGAAGAAAAATTGGCGTGCTAACTTGCCAGAAATGCTGAAGCGGTTAGCTGATATTCTTGATATTCCTGAAATAGTCGAATTAATCCAAAATTCGATCCCCCCCTGCCCCCCCTTAACAAGGGGGGAATTGAATATCCAAAAACTCATCCTGATTCCTCACCGCGACTTGCACCGCTTCCCCCTCCATGCGCTATTTCCCGATAATTTCACCATCACTTATCTACGCTGCGCCCAAATTGGCATCACCTTGAGATTACAGGAGACGGGGCTTGCATGCCCATCCCACAAGAAACTAGAGAAATCCCATCTCTCCTCAGCGTCGAACATCCCACAAGTAAGGGATTTTCTCAACTAGAATTTGCCCAAATTGAATCAGAGTTAATTTGCCAATTATTCCCCAACCCCAACCGCATTTCCTCAGAACATGCCACAAAAGCCGCCGTCGAAACCGCTTTATCCCAAAAACGCAGTATCAAATTAATATTCCGGCAGATGTCCCTCGGTTATATGATATTGCTATGAGTTATCCACCCCTAGCAAGTATCTACAAGCAAATTCAGGCACCCTCAGATGAAATCGATGAGGTTCGTTCCAAAGGTGTTGATTGTGTACCCCAGCCGCAACCAGAACCTCGAAATACGGAAATTGAAAATATTTCAGCTGAAATTGTGCCATAATTAGTCAAGTTTGAGCAAAAAGTTGACAGAAATAAACTGGTAGAAGTTGCCAAAAAAATTCTGACTAAAGCCACCAACTCTGTCGCAGCGGCGAAAGATGTTTTGAGAGATATCCTTTCATAAGGTTCCACTTGTTCCACTCGTTACCAGGTTCAACCCTTGTCGCTACCCACATCTAGTCAACTGTCGGTAAGCCACACAACCCGCCGGGGAATAAATTCCAAGGGCTTTTAATCCCTGGCGGGCTAACGCCTCGAATCTGTTTTAACTAAAATGCAATGCCTCGGCAATAAAATATGACGAACCCCACTGACTTAATCTACCCAACTATCGATCTGTTTCTCTACGACCTCAAAGTAGGTTTAGGAGACGAAGAGCCAAAAATAGACGAAAATAGAAGACAATTTAGTCAAAAAATATATGGCGATCAATTAACCAACAACCATCTCGAACAATTCAAGCAAGCTGAAATCGAGAGTAGCGATTATATTGATTTATTAGGTTCGCCTAACTACAAGAAGTTTGAACCGCCCCTAGATGGCTATTTTTATCCCGTTCAATTAGGAGATATGTACGGCTTGCAGGTAAACTGCACGGCTAACTTTATCCAAGATTATAAATTTTCACCACAACCGATTGCTAATCTATCCAAAATTAAGCCAGAAATTAAAACTAAAATAGATGCTGACAATCTGAAACCAAAATTAGGTCAAAATTGGCTAATTTGGGGACAACTCGCCGCCGATAATCAAGATATTCTGGCAACTGCTAAAGAATGCTATGCCGGGTTAAATTTACCTGCGATGCCAAACTGGGATGAAAATAAACTGGAAATTAATCAAGGTAAGTTTTTAGACGGAATTGTGTTTAATTTGAGGTATTTTCCGCCCCAATGCCAGCAAATCGATGATGGATACCACGTTCTAATTATTCTGTTTCCCTACAATCTCAAAATCGATGCAAGTCGAGACAATGTTTCTCAGCTTTATCCCCAATTAATTCGACTGTTTGCCTATCGTCACAAAATCCTTTGGGCTTACGCTCAAAGTCGCAGTTTGAAAAGCAATCTAAAGCAAGTCGCCCAGTCTGTTCAAACAACTATACTCGATTTGAATCAAACTGTTGCTAGTGGAAAATTAAATATTAATAAATTGCCAAAAAACCTGGAAAAACCGCCCAATATTATGCTAAAATACACTAATAACCTCAATAGCTTAGATGACCAAGGACGGACAATTAAAGTCAACGTCGGGAATTATCATAAACGTATGGAAAAAATCAAAAAATTAGATAGCAATAGCGACAGGGAATTTTGGCAAGAATTTGGCGAATTTACAAAGGAAAAATTCTTAGAACAAATCGAGTCAGATTATGTCAATCTTAGCCCCGGATTGAGATTAATGGAAAATACGATCCAGACGATTCAAGGGGTGATTGATATTGAGAAAACGAAAAGCGAACGCATCCTCAACCAAACCGTTGGTATTGTAGGCGTCGGACTCGCCACCAGTCAAATCGCAAGAGCGGTAATTCTTACCCAAGATAAACCCAATCCTGAAGTTGCGTTGAATTACCGCATCGAAGTGTTTGGTTTGAGTTTGGGTATCGGCTTCCTGGCGGCGATGGTAGCGTTTATTATCCTGCGGTTTTGGCGTCGCGGGTGATATTTTGGGCACAGGGGTTGTATAAAACAGGACTTACGCACTTCGGAACCTATCACCAAAGTTTCTTGCTGCGAACGCGAGTGCGGAAGGGAGGCATATCTCTAGTTCTAAATCGACGATTTTTCCCAGAAACCCGGTTTCTTTGCCTAAGTCCTGATAAAATCTCTCAGAACTTACGCACTTCGGCACCTAGAAACCGGGTTTCGAGCGTAGGGACAAGGCGGGCGAAATATTTTGAACAAATGAAAATTTTATGCGCTGTGCCCCTACTAGAAACCCGGTTTCTTTGCGTCAGTCCCCATCTCTGAAAGACGCGCAGCGAAGTAGCGCTATGTCATAGGTTATGGTAACTTTAACAGCGCTCAAACAATCCCTTGCATGAATTATGGAATGGCACGTCACCGATGCTCTAAGTTTAGCTACCATCGATCGCGAAATCGGCGAACATATGTTTTCGCCTGCGGAATACGAGATTGTGCGTCGGGCGATTTATGCCACGGCTGATTTTGAATATAAATCCTTAATTCGCTTTTCAGAGCGAGCTTTACAATCTGGGGCGGCGGCGTTGGCGGCGCGGACTACGATTGTGGTGGATGTGCCGATGGTGCAAGTTGGCATTACCCCTTATATCCAAAACACCTTTGCCAATCCAGTTTATTGCAGCATGGATGCCCTGACGCGCCCCCAAAAAGAAAAAACCCGCGTCGCCTGGGGAATCGAAACTTTAGCCAGACGCTATCCAGAGGGCATTTTTGTGGTCGGTTGCGCTCAGACGGCTTTGATTTCTCTGGTAGAGTTAATTGAGGCGGAAGAAATTCGACCCGCCCTCGTAATTGGCACGCCTGCTGGGTTTGTCGATGTAGACGTAGCGAAGGAACGCTTGCAAGATTCGATGATTCCTCACATTCGCACTGAAGGGCGCAAAGGTAGTGCGGTGGTGGCGTCGGCTATTGTTAATGGATTGGTCGATTTAGCTTGGCAAGCTTACGGGCAAGAAATTGTGGTTGGGGGGTAAAAGTGCAGGTGGGCGGGGGGGCAGGTGCGGAATTTTTACCAGTCTTCTTGTGTGGTGCGGGGTCTGCGCCTTGGTGCAGCGTCTTCTTGGGAGTATCGCTTGCCCCGACGGGGTTCGCTTTCTCTCTCAGGTGCTGGTTGTAACTCACGACTGATATCGGCAAATTCATCCCGTCTTAGATAAGGATAGTCGCTTACCCACAGGTCGAGATCGGGAATGAAAATATCCGAAACTTTGCTAATCCGGCTCAGATCGGGTCGATTTGACATTACCATCATCTCGGCAATTTGTCCTCGCCTGATGCCCTTATATTCCCGGCGCAGGGGGACTTGCAACCCAGTCGAGAAGCCGGTTTCATCCCCAACTTCTAAGTTAAGCTGTTTCTGGCGGTCTTCCACCACCATTAACTCGCCCCGCTTGTTTGTGGTTAGCTGTTTTCCCACTACTTCGTCGCTAACGTATGCATCCAACACTTCACCCCGCCAGAAACCGCTGTATTTGTAGCGACGACATTCGGCATTTTTCAGACTCGACCAGAAAATAGGCCCCCACAACACATACAAACCTGCGATAATTCCGAGTACCGAAATTAGCCCATCAAAGTCGGGCAAGGCAAAGTGTAATAAATACAGCAGTAGGGGGATTCCCGCAGAAATTAAGAGCCGCAATATCACATCGCGGGGCTTTCCCCAGGAGTATTTGTACTGGCTACCCGTGGCGATGAGAGGAATGAGTTGTTCAAATTTTTCGCGGGTTAATGGTATCAGCATAGAGAATGGCTAATGGCTAATGGCTAATGGCTAATGGATAATCGGTTTTACGATTGCCAATTACCCATTACCTATTACCAACTTAGAGTATTTTTTCTAATCCATATACTAGGGATTGTATTTGCAGGACTTTGCGGATGGATAGTAAAACTCCTGGCATGTAGCAGGAGCGATCGCTTGTATCGTGTCGCAGGGTGTACACTTGACCGGGTGCGCCAAATATCACTTCCTGATGGGCGATTAAACCCGGTAAGCGGATGCTGTGGATGCGAATTCCCTCTAAGGCGACACTACCTCTGGCACCGGCTAATTTTTCTTCTTCGTTGACGCTAGGCGGGTTGAACTGTTTGCCCATTTCCGCTAACATCTGGGCAGTTTGAATTGCTGTGCCGCTGGGGGCGTCGGCTTTTTGGTTGTGGTGCAGTTCGATAATTTCCACGTGGTCGAAGTAGCGCGAGGCGGAAATCGCCGCTTGCTGAAGCAAAACCATGCCGATCGAGAAATTGGGGATAATTAAACAGCCGACGCTGGCTTTATCGGCAAATGCGGCTAAATCTTGCAGTTGTTCCGGACTCATCCCCGTGGTACCGACGACTGGGCGCACGCCGTAGGCGATCGCCGACCGCACCGAATCATAAACTGTTTTAGGATGGGTAAAATCTACCAGTACTCCGGGCGTTCTTTCCTGCGCCGCCATCGCCAGCATCGGTTCAAATTCGTTAGTAATGGGAATTTCCAGCGCCCCGCATCCCGCCACTTCTCCGGCGTCTTTGCCAATATATTCCGGATTTCGGTCGATTGCGCCCAGCAGCGTCATGTCGGATGCCGAAGCAACTGCTTTTACCACTTCGCGCCCCATTTTGCCACCAGCACCGTTGACTACAACCGGAATCGGATATTGATTTGCCATAATTGAAACTACTCTTGGAGCCAACAGGAGAATTTTGACATAGTACCCCTTCGGAGTGACAAATAGCAAAGAAACCGGGTTTGTTTTGCTCAACACCTAACAAACCCGGTTTCTCTGAGCCAAGATATCAAATCAATTAGCTTCAGGGTTATCGCCGTTATTATCTTCAGGTTGAAACGGTTCTTTCCCAATGCCGAGTTGTTTTTTGCTGCGTTTAAGTTGTTTCCAGAGTCCTTTAATTTGTTTGTAAGCATCCTCTGGAGAAAGCTTGCCGCCAGTTTCCAAAGCACAGATAAAGTTCACCCGCTGAGCGAATTCTTGCAAATTGGCGTTAAACACCATATTTTCTGGCTTGACTCGTCCATAGTAGCGGCTGCGGGGATATAAAAAGTCGGAGCGGTCGTTCATTGCTCCCCCTCCAGGGTGGTTACTAAAAAAATAAACCATATCTTCTGTTGTAAAACCTCTGACTTGCGGTTGATATCCGTTTTTGTGCTGGTTATTACATTTACATGATATACTTAGCCTTCTGAGAACATCACGCACTTTTAAGTTTTACTAACGAAATACTTGATTTTACCATAGCTGGGACGATTCTCTCGCTAGCCATTCTCGCCCCATAAAGGTTCCTTGCTACCGGCCCCAGCTGTAAAGCTGCTAACCCCCCCATCAGAAATAACTCGCAACCAGGAACTCGCAGGTACTCGTTTAAAACTGGCAATCCTTTGACTATAGGAATCTTATAGGTATCGAGAATATTTGTCAATAATGCTTCGGTTGTGGCGTCGAGTTTTGTGCCAGTTGCCAGCCAGATCCGGTCGAACTCATATTCTTGCCCATCGTCGCAGCGAATCTGCCACTTGTCCCCCAGCCACCGGGCGGCAACAATCTGGCATTGTTCGTAGATTTTTAGCTTACTAGCGCGCGCTTGCCGCCGCAATAATGTCATCATCGCTGGAGTCATCGATCCGCCGTTTCGCGCTTGTAGAATCATCTCTGCGCGGGTTTCCCAGTCAGTCTCTGCCCAAAATCCCTTCAGATATTTTGGCCCTAACCAACCGGGGTCGGCATCGAATAATTTTTCTTGTATTTCACGCCTTGTTATTAAAGTTACTTCTGCACTCCGTGAAATTGCGCCCACGGCTAAATGTCCGCTAGTCAACCCGCCGCCGATAATTAATACTCGTTCTCGCTTTAAATCCAAGGTGCGTAAATCGACTTGCTGGGAATGGCAGAGGCGATCGCTTGGATACCCCGATGGTATTTTACTCACCCAGTCAGGTAAATTGAGCGTACTGCTACCTTTTGCCAGCACCACCCGCCGCGCTTTGATTGACTGTCCGCTTTCCAACCACAGCCGAAAGCAAGGATGTAGCCGATTTAACGGCGGTTCGATGGCTGTGACTTTGGCTTTGACGACTCGATCTTGCAAGTCCCAGCGGCGAATCGCATCCAAGCAGAAATCGTTAAATAACTGGGTTCCCGGCAAGTCATAGGGAGGGAATAACTCCTGGGGACGGTTTTCGGCAAAGCGACGCAACTCGTAGGGGTTGGGATCTACATGATGGACAGCAGGCGATCGCAAATGGGGAATCTCCAACGCCGCAAATTGATGCCGCCACTGACTCATCCAACTGCCACTCGGATCGAACACCAGAAACCTTCCCCGCATCGACTGCCGTTTTTGCAGCAAGTGCGTCGCTAACGTACTGGCGTGGGGACCCGCACCCACTATGGCAATGTCGATTTGTTCCGGTAGGGACGCTGGCGTTACTCTCATATGGCTCGTTAACAAATTTTCACCTATATAATGATAATCATTATCATAAAACGCCCCAACCTGGGGAGAAACCGGGTTTCTGCGTAGAGGTTTCTTTTGTTGCCCAACCCGCGAACCGAGTTAATTGAAATTTATTTTCAATTATAGTTATACTTAATCTAGGGGGTTCCGACCCGAATCTGAGTGGAAAAATTGTCAATTAGGAATGCGATCGCCATGTCTTCACACACCGAACCGCCAGTTATTGCCCGGTTATTATCGAAAAATATTTTCAATAAATTTAGATCCCAGCCAGGGATAGAAAGCGATCCAGGGATTTATAGCAGCGCCAAGCTAGCTGGGTTGGAGAAGAATCAAATACTCCAGTCGCCAGGAGCGATCGCTCCCTCTTACCCAGATGAAGACCCGGAATTGACGCCAGGGAAGTGGTGGGCGCGACGACGCCAAACCGATTTATGCTAGTAACGCCAGTTGCTAGTTATCTTTTTACAACTGTTAACAGCTAATGGCTAATCGCTAATGGCTAATAGTAGAACCGAAAAATATTCCCATGAGCAATTAGCAATTAGCGATTAGCGATGCGAGCAACCGATGATAGTTATAAATAGCAACTTGTCTGCCTTTCCCCTAGAACTAGAACAGCGTAATTTTAAATACCGGGAAGATCTGCCGCTAAGAGCCAATGTCTTGTGGAGAATAGAGCAAGGTGCAGTGCGAACCTTGACCTGGAATCATGAAGGAACGTTGATCGTTACAGGTTTTTGGGGTGCAGGAGATTTAGTCGGACAACCTCTGTCAAGCATTAAACCTTATCGGATTGAGTGCTTGACAAAAGTAGAAGCGAGCATTCTGCCTTTTGATCGGTGGTATCCAGCATTTGATGCAGTGCTGTCCCACATTCAACAAGCTGAAGAATTCCTGAGTATTATTCAGTCGCAACAAGTGCGCGATCGCCTGCTGCGACTGTTGGTTTGGTTATCCCAGAAATTTGGTTGCGAAACCGAACGAGGACGACAGATCGAGTTACGGTTAACCCATCAAGAGCTGGCTGAGGTAATTAATACTACACGGGTAACCGTAACCAGACTGATCAATGAGTTGGAACGGGAACAAGCGATCGCTCGCCACCAACGTTACTTAATTTTATTGGACAATTAATAACGCAAGTTGCTAGTTATCTCGAACCTGGAGCTAATGGCTAATGGCTAATGGCTAGTGTGAGGAAAAATGCTGTATTAGCAATTAGCAATTAGCAATTAGCAACGCCCAAGTTTATAACTAGCAACTTGAGTTAATTGCTACCAACCCCAAGTTCCCGGTTCACCTTTAAATGGCCCAACAATATCGCTGGTAATCCAACCGCCATAAAAACCACCCGGTTGCGGTTGCACTTTTTCTCCATTTGTGTTATTGGGTTCTATCGTATCTAAGGGACTCGCTTGGTATTGGCTTTCTTGTGCGATCGCCTCTGGAAATCAGAAAGCGAGGGGAGAGGAGAGCGATCGCCCAGTGCATAAAATCTTTATTTACCACAATCAAGACCATATTCAACATCGGACACCTTATCTATCAACCACTGACCTTGGCTTTGAGCGAAAATAAGTTCCATGATTTGGCTTTCACAAGTAGTCTTGTTATTTTTCCACACATATTTTAACCAAACTCTAACCTTCGAGTTAGTAGAAGACTGTGTTAAAGTTTGAACTGAATAAACATCTACTTTCTGAAATTGCTTGAAAAACTCTTCAGTCTTATTACCTTGATCCTTTTGCTTCCAATAACTTTGAAAAGCATCACTTCGGAATGGGAGGTCAGCTTCGGGATTGGATGTAGCCGATTGATAATATCTTTTAACAACTTCTTTAGGAGTCAATTGAGGTTGCTGGTTCTTCTGGGTTGTAGAATTATTGCTGAATTGACTAAATTGAGCAGTAAACCGGGCGCTCATACCGGGCGATAAAGCGGCGGCTATTGCAACTAATATTGCAACACCACATCCCCATCCACTTAAAGAAGAACTACCTTGTGTGCGAGACGAGCTACTA
The DNA here is from genome assembly GCF_041929235.1 of Microseira sp. BLCC-F43. Classification (NCBI taxonomy): domain Bacteria; kingdom Bacillati; phylum Cyanobacteriota; class Cyanophyceae; order Aerosakkonematales; family Aerosakkonemataceae; genus Microseira; species Microseira sp. BLCC-F43. The sequence goes on along the minus strand of NZ_JBHFNP010000212.1, from coordinate 5,030 downwards.
GGATTTGTAAAGCTTGAACTCGGGGGCGTAGTATTTCTTGAACTAGAAGAGGGATTAGAAATTGTAGGACGCGGATTTACTGTTGGGGGTGGAGGATTTCTGGGAGGAGTATTAGAGGTTGTATTTCTAAAGATAAGTTGCTCGCCACCAGCAGTCGTATTTGTTGAATTAAAAGAGGTATTAGAAGTTGTACGATGCGGATTTACTGTTGGGGGTGGGGGATTTCTGGGAGGAGTATTAGAGGTTGTATTTGAAGGGTTTAGCCCTGTTGTTCGGTTCGTTTGAAGGCGTGTTGGCGGAGCAGGGCGAGCTATGGCGGGAACAGCATTCGTGCTTTGACAAAAACAGCGCCTCTTTTCGTCCCATTCAGTTATTGTCATAACTTTTCCACAGGCGAGACACTTCATTCCCCGCTCACCTACTCGGAAGGTGTATTGAGTGTATACTGACCTAAGTCCTGGTTCAAACGTTTCCATATCGGCTGTCTATCTTATCTTTTGAATATAAAAATAATTACAAATAGCACCAATAAAACTATGGCTGAAATTGCTATAATCTTCCATTTAGTAGTTCTAGCGTCTCGCCATTTTAGTTTTCGTCTTGGTCGCTCCCTAACCAAAGGTGGATCTCGCCATTATAGGCGGGTTATAGGTCTAGTTAAGCGTGAGACATTGGGATTTTCAGCTATTGCCAAGACAATATTAATATGTCCACTAAAGCATTTTCTCTTTTCCTCCCAAGCCTGATTTGTCATAACTCTTCCGCAGGTAAGGCACTTCATTCCTCGCTCATCTGCAACAAACTTATGTCCGCTCCAACAACACGCTACACCCGCCTCGAAATTTTCCATTTCTGTTGCAATAGTATTTAGCAAAAAAATTATCTTGTCATTTTTCGAGTGGATTTTCTAATTTGACGAGATGACTGATGTTGAGTTTGTATGGGTTGCGGTGAATTCGCATCCACAGTTGCCTCTCGCCAGTTCAATTTTTGTTTGGTTGACTCAGGTGGGGATTGTCTGTTGTCTTCTGCATCTCGCCAAGTAAGAGTGCTAGTGCTAGATTGATGTTGGTTTACTAGACGCTCAAATATCTGGGCTTCATAAGGACTAACTTCTACACCTTGATTGTTTCCACCATACCCTACATTACCATAGGCTTGACGCGCTCTATAGTCCGCTAGTTTTTTCACTTGTTGAGGTGTTAGCTGATTTTGAGATCCCGATGTTAAATTGAGTTCTTGCTTTTCAGCATCTGTTAGATTCAAAGAACCTCTTTGATTTTGTCTTTCGATTCCCTCAAGAAAAGCATTTCCATTCATGGTATGCTTTTTCTTGTTATCAACATCAGGTAGTCTACCTTGACAATACCACCGTCCATTACTTTGCCAATAATGTTCGTGATAAACAACACTTTTATCTTCAAGACTATTTCGATCGCCCGAACACAAAATTTCCCAGTTTCCGTTTCTGTATCGAAATTTGTACCAAAGACCACTAGAATTATCCATTTGTCTTGCTTGGCTCCATCCTGACATAAACATACCTCCTTATTTATTCTTCAACGTCACGCCAGTTTAGGGTTGTTCTGTTTCTTGGCTGTTGGTTTGTCGCTTCCTGTTCTTGACTATCGCGCCAATTCAATTGGGGACGATTTGACCCAGCGATGCTTCTTTGTTGTGTAGATTCACGCCAGTTTAATCTAACTCTCGGTGTCGGTCGCCATTCACCCCTTGGCTGTAAGGTTCTTTCATAATCCACTAAAAAAGGTTTGCGACAAGCCGTTCTGGAATGCACTACCGCTACATATTGATTGCCCACAGGATACTGAATTTCTCTGCTATCAAGTACAGGAGCAGATTCGCGCCAATTTTCATATCTTTCTCGCTCAAAACGAGTCCGTAACCAAGGATTCTCATCATGAGGATTCGGTTCGTGATATCGGCGTCTTCTCAAGTTTTGGTTGCGATTTCCTAAACGATTACTCAGCCAATCAGCCGCACCGGCACCCACACCCCGACAGAGAACAACTGTATCGAAATTTTCCATCACCTGCTCTCGATATTCTGGGGTAATTTGCTCCAAACTTTGAGCAGCAATAACAATACTTCCTCTCGCTGAACGCGCCACACTGGTAAACTCAGCAACATCTATTTGTTGCTGAATTCTGGGAAACTCATCAATCCAAAATACAATTCCTTGACCCTCCTGATTTTGAGTCCATCGCTCGTAAAAAATCGTCATTAAAATATCAATCAAAGCAGATGATATTTTTTTAGAAACATCCCGTCCTGCTAACTCAGCGCCAATGACTAATAAAGTAGGGCGACGCTGAATATCGCGCAGTAAAATATCGCTGTGTCCAGTGACTTGTTCAAAGTTAGGCCAGCTAAAAAAGTTGATCGCATCTTGAATTGCCCAAGTAAAAGCATTCGCCCCATCTTCACTCTCTTGAATTAATCTTAATTGAGATTGAATGGTGGCTTGTAATCTCCTATCCTGACATACCCGTAAAAGTTGGGTTAGGGTTTCAACAGGATTCTCCGCAATTCGGTAAATATGCGTAAGGTTCGCAGCATTTCCAAAAATCTGTTTGACCAGGATTATCCACTGCGCCATCCAACTAATCTCCCTCATGGCATAGCGCTGGCTTTCTCCTAAGTTATCAGTATTGCCATCTTCCACCTGTACTGAAGCAGTATATTAAAACGTTAGAATCTAACCACTTAAGTAGACTAAAGAAATCTTTTGAGTCCACTTAAGTGGACTTTAGCTATTAGCCCTGCACTTGAGTGCAGGGCGGGTTTTAAACGTAGCGTGAGATGTGGGTAACGAAAAGATCTAAAGACACGGGGTTTTCGCGGACTGATCTATAAGCGGACTTGATACGATCGGTTTCTCCTTTTCCTCTACAAACTACCAACCCCAAGTTCCCGGTTCACCTTTAAATGGCCCGACAATATCGCTAGTAATCCAACCACCATAAAAACCACCCGGTTGCGGCTGCACTTTTTCCCCATCAACATAGCAAGCATCCATCGGCGCAGCGTAAAAAGCCAGATAATCTTGAATCGACGCAAAAGCCGGGGTAGGTTCGGGATAAAACCAAGCAACATTGGGTGCTTGCTTGTCGCCAACAGTCAGGGTGTAGTAACCCGCAAGTCCTTTCCATTCACAAAAACTAGAGCGATTTTCTGGCACTAAATATTCCATCTTGATATCGGCGGGAGGGATGTAATAAACAGGTGGATGGCTGGTTTCTAGAACCCGCTTAGCATTGTGGGTATCGGCAATAGTAACGCCGTTAAAGATAATCTGGATGTGTTTGGTTGTATCTTCCAGACGTGGGGGACGGGGATAATCCCAGACTGATTCTTGACCTGGTTTTGGTGAGATGCGTTGGGGAGGCATAGCAGTTTTAGATTTGAGATTTTGGATTTAGTATTACATATAAAAAGGTACTCCAACACCGGGATATAGAAGATTTGAGTAAGTCGCTACATGAATGTTCAATTCTAAGTTACCAGATAAGACAAGTTGAGATTTGTCCTCAGAACGTAAATATTTTTCCAGCCAAGCATCTTGCCATTGCCTTCCCTCTGGGGAGTTTAAGCTGATATCATTGAATCGAATCAAATCTCCGTAGAGTTCGATTGCCATAGGTTGACCTGTTGCTGCGTCTGGAGGAGCTGGAATCGATGTGTGCCATATGAAATACTTGTGTAACGCGCCCAAAGATATTTCGTTTCAAAAAGTTGAACTAAATTGGGATTCGCGAGCAATCTGAAAAACTGCTCCAACTAGCGGTACAACGGGAAATGCTCGCACGCGGTGCAGCAGTTCTAAAGGTTCATCGCCAAGGTACTCGGAATTAGTCAACTCATCGACGTTCAACTGCCGACCTAGAAATCGTTGCATTGCTCCTAACGGTAGATTCCCTTCATCAGGAAGGCAATCGGGCAATTCGTTTGCGTCTAAGGGAGGTTTTGGAAATGACATCTTAACATTAACCTTACTTGTCAAATAAGCTCTGAAGATTTGCCTATAAAAGCCGCTATTTCTGCAACTAACCATTCTTTTTCTGACTGGGTTAACCAGGAACCGAAGCGATGGTTACGCACGCCTTCTACTAGGGTACAAATCGTTACAGGTTTGTCGTTGACCTCGCGATCGCTGCTAGCAAGTTGCACTCCCTCGATATCCTCTGTGCGTCCTTGAACTTGATGACGGAAGCCAAATAAATGCCACTGTAAGCGAAAATATTGCCGGTCAATTTCCAAGCGCGTGCGTCCCGCTACACTAAATAGAAGTGCTGAGATTAATCCCAATCCGGCAATCCAAAAGGGGATGGAAAATAAGGGGAAAAATAGCTGAGCGCCAACTAAAATAGCTCCCGCAGTCCAGAAGAATAAAAAACCGCTCCAGATCAAAGCAAAGCCTAACCAGAACAAATTGTCAAATCGAAACCCGACTGGCGGAATATCTACTAATAATCGCCCAAAAGTCTTTTTCAGCATAATGCGACTACCAGCAGGTTGACGCCGATGATGCACTAACGTTGGTAAATCGCCCTGTAACGCTGCTAACGCCGCTTTGGCGGAGGGAAATCTATCTTCTGGTGCGGGTTCGAGCATTGTTTCTAACCAGTCGGTAAATTCGGCGCTGGTATGTACTTGGGAGCGAAAGTCAATTTTTAGACGATGCTGGGGGAAATCTGCGGGGGACTTGTGGGTTAGTAAAAATAGCAAAGTTGCTCCCAGTCCGTACAAATCCGTTGCTGGATAAGCTTGCCCGCGAAACTGTTCCGGAGCCATGTAGCCATAAGTACCAACAACGGTGCTACCTGCGGAGAAAGTAGTGCGATAAGTGTCTTGCACCGCACCGAAGTCAACCAGGAAAAGATCCCCCCAACCCCCCTTGTCAAGGGGGGCTTCTCCATCCCCCCAACCCCCCTTGTCAAGGGGGGCTTCTCCATCCCCCCAACCCCCCGTGTCAAGGGGGGCGGCTCCCTGCCCCCAACCCCCCGGGGCCA
>NZ_JBHFNP010000211.1:0-6043 GCF_041929235.1 Microseira sp. BLCC-F43 | reverse complement strand
AAAATAAGGAAGAAAAATAAGGAAGAAAAATAAGGAAGAAAAATAAGGAAGAAAAATAAGGAAGAAAAATAAGGAAGAAAAATAAGGAAGAAAAATAAGGAAGAAAAATAAGGAAGAAAAATAAGGAAGAAAACTACTGCTAGTCCGCTCACATGTTTTGTTAGTAAAAACGGTGCGACAGGGGAGCCTTGGAAAGACGGAAAAGTTGATAAAGATGGCAATATTAAAAAGAATCGCCGCAGTGCAGGCGAGATTAAAATAACTTCATTGCCGCAACTAAAAGCTGCTAGACCTTGGTATGCTCAAATAGATGCAACAGTACTACAGCAAAACGTCAAGCGATTGGATGTTGCTTACAAGAAATTCTTTGAAGGTAGAGGATTTCCAAAATTCAAAAACAGCAGCAACTTTACATCGTTGACCTACGGGATGGGAATCAAAGTGCAAGGAAGTAAGATTTACCTAAGCAAATTAGGTAGGATGGGGTTCCATAACTCTAGACCTGTCCCAGATGGGTTTGAAATCAAAGCTGCAAATGTTCGCCAACGCCAAGATGGTTGGTATATTTCGGTCGTGCGATTCGTTCAGTTTAAACCATAAAAAGGAGGACAACTGGCTTTGGTTGAGTAACCCACTAAGGGTAGAGTTCGCACTTAAATCCTCAACGATTGACAACTCACTATTCATGCATGGTTTGGTAATCTAGCCTAGCAATAGCTCAGACAGCTAGAGGAGAAAGGGAAAAGTCAAAGCAACCCAGCTTTAATCATAACCCAATCCAAAATACACCAAGTCCTACTGTCCTAGTGCGGGATTAAAAGCACACAAACTACCAGACAACTGGTAGCCCCTACATCCAAGACTGACCATCAAAGGTGTAAAGCGGGGGTGAAAGCAGGAATAGGTGGTAATAGCTGAAAGCACCTACTGCAAGCAAGAGTTTATGGGTAGAGCAGGCAAAGTGTCGTTAAACCATCGTTACATACCACCAAGGGAAATAAGCTTGTAGACTTGTTCTACCTCTTGGGTCAGAAATAGCTGGCAAGGATAGAGACTATCAGGTTGACCGACCGAGATAGCGCACCTCTCTAAACCCCGGTGGATAGACACACCCTAAAGACTCAACCAATGGATAGTGGGAACGAAGAAACCCCTTTATATGCTCCTGAAATCCAACAGGTAGGTAGTCGAACCACAAGCAATGAAGGGGCGGGATGGTTCTTGAAGCAAAAGCCCAACTCGAAACAACGAGTAATGCCTGAAAAGGGATGGTGCAACCACCGGGATAAGCAGACAACAACCGCAGTGTGGGAAAGCTAAAGGAGTTAGTAGTTGTGGAAAAGCCTAATTCAGATTTAGAAATAAATACTGAGGAATGGAAACAAATCAATTGGGCGAAAGCCGAGCGATATGTTTTTAAGCTGCAAAAACGCATTTATGCTGCTTCCCGCCGTGGCGATGTCAAGCGAGTCCGCAAGCTTCAAAAGACGTTGGTGAGGTCTTGGTCTAATAGAATACTAGCGGTGCGAAGCGTGACACAAGAAAACCAAGGTAAAAAGACGGCTGGCGTGGATGGTGTCAAATCACTACCCCCAAACGCACGTCTTGAACTTGCAGGGCAATTGAAACTCACAGGTAAATCCAAACCCACACGTAGGGTCCCGATTCCCAAACCAGGTAGAGAAGAAAAACGCCCATTAGGAATACCCACTATTTACGACCGCGCACTACAAGCTGTAGTAAAAGCTGCGCTTGAGCCAGAATGGGAAGCGGTTTTCGAGCCAAATTCCTACGGCTTTAGACCCGGAAGGTCGTGCCACGATGCGATAAAACAGATTAAACTATGTATACAACAAAAAGTTAAAAAAATACGTGCTAGACGCGGACATTGCCCGTTGTTTTGACCGCATCAACCATGAAGTATTGCTTCAAAAGCTTAACATCAAAGGAAAAGTCAGGCAACAAATAAAAGCTTGGCTCAAATCTGGTGTGATAGATTCTGGAGCATTTACCTCTACATCTCTTGGTACACCGCAAGGCGGAGTAATTTCTCCACTACTTGCGAACATAGCCCTCCACGGTATGGAAGAAAGGATAAAGCAAGAATTCCCCAGAATGTCACATACAGGAAGGGAGACTTGGTTTCACAAAAGGGGGCATGAATTTAAGCCCCCAAACGTCATACGTTATGCGGAGTGATACTCGATGAAGACATAGCTGTTGTCCAAAGATGCCGAGAAATTATCTCGGAATGGTTAGGAGGCATTGGACTTGAATTGAAACCAGAAAAAACCCGGTTAACTCACACATTTAATTCTGAATTAAGTGAGGATGGTAAAGCAGGATTTGACTTGTTAAGTCATCATTTTCGGCAAGCGACTGCCGGGAAATACCGCAGCAGAAAATCTGAAGGTAAAATACTAGGTTTCAAAACCCTCATCACCCCATCCGCGAAGGCGAGTAAGGCGCATCAAGAGGAGGTCGGAAGAATCATCACAAAACATAGGTCTTCGCCTCAAGCGAAATTAATAAAAGACCTCAACCCTGTTATAAGGGGATGGACTTCCTATTATTCAAACTCCGACGCCAAAACAGTCGGAGAATTATCAAAACAAGACCACCTCACATACCTAAAACTTCAGAGATGGGCAAAACGTCGTTGTCAGAAATCCAAGAAAGCTCGTAACAAGTATTGGACTTCTATCGGCGGCAATAACTGGGTATTCGCAACCAAAGAAGGAAAAGCGAACCCCCTGAGGTTACTATCACACAGTGAGGTTAGCTGTAGCAGCACCGACTATGTGAAAGTTAAAGGCGATAAAAGTCCTTACGATGGCGACCTGGTTTACTGGAGTTCAAGATTAGGGACACATCCTGAAATGCCTAATCGTAAGGCTAAGTTGTTAAAGCAACAAAAGGGTAAATGTCTGGCGTGCGGATTAAGCTTCCTTGATTGGGATGTAATTGAAGAAGACCACATCATCCCCAGAGCTATGGGCGGCAAGGATGAATACAAAAACCTTCAACTATTACATCGGCACTGCCATGACGAAAAGACCGCAATCGACCTGAAGGAGATCAGGAAGAAAGACCACTCTAAATTCCTAGAAAAACTTTCTAAATTCCTAGAAAAACTTGACTGGGAATGGATTGATGATATTCCGTTCTTTAAAAGGTTTTAGGTCAGGAAGTCCGGAATGACAAACGGACAACACACTGAGTAGCCGTGTGCCGTGAAAATGGCACGCACGGTTTCGGATGGGAGGGGAGGAACAGTAATGTTCCCCTCGACCCTAACAGGATTGAAGATAAAACCGTACCCGATTATGGTGCTAAGCCTTTAGCAGAAGTTAAAACAATCCTTGGTTGCGATTTAGGGGTTACTAAACTGGTACATCTTTCCGATGGTTACCAGTTTGATAACCCTAAATTTGGTTGGAATCAATAAAAGAACCAAGCAGCTTCTTAAGGTTAGGCAACGCCGAGTTAACCGGAAAGTTAAAGGTAGTAAGAAACACTTTAAAGCGGACAAGAAAGTTGGACGCTTGCATAAGAGGATTACAGATAGGCGACAAGCTCGCTCAGTGGCATGTGGCACAATCTATTGTCGATAGGCGAGGAGATGCTATGGCAATAGAAGATCTAAACGTTGCCGGGATGTTACGTCGCTGCCAGGTGAAGAAAGATGAAAAAAGTGGGAGGTTTTTACCAAATGGACAGTCCAGAAAGAAAGGATTGAATCGCGCTATATCGGATGCTGCTTGGAATGAATTGATGCGTGAAGATAGATTATCTGGCTGCGTTCGCGAAGCGCGTGCCGGAGGCATCAGCGAGGAAAGGTCACCATCAAAATTAATCCCAAATATTCCAGCACTGAATGCAGAAAATGCGGTCATACAGATGCCAGCAATCGCGACGGTGAAAAGTTCATCTGCGACGCTTGTGGTTTTTACGCGCACGCTGATATTACGGCAAGCTAAAACCATCCGAGATAGAGCGTTGGAAATGGTACGTGGGGACTGGGCGAGTGCGATTCGTTTCTCAGAAATGAGTAACAATGCTCAAGGATGAGAGCTTCAGTAGAGTAACCCATACATACGGGTTGAGTTCGCACTTAAATCCTCTACTGATGACAACTTACAACCTATGTAGGTGAGGAAACCTAACCGAGCCAACAAGCAATGACAGTTAGGAGAAAAGAGGAAAGATGAAGGACTCACCAACATCATAACTCTACCCTTGAAAACACCAAATCCTACCGCCCTGGTGCGGGGTTGAAAGCACACAAACAACCTAGTTTTAGGTTGCCCCTACAAAAGAGACTGACGATCAAATTTGTAAAGCGGGGGTGAAAGCGGCAACAGAAGGTAATAGCTGAAAACGTCTACCGCAAGCAAGAGTCAATCGATAGAACAAACACAAACGAAGTGTCGATGAACCATCGCTAGTCCGCACCAGGGGAAATAAGCTAAGCCTGAAAAAGGCACCCCTGAGTTGGAAATAGCCAACAAGGGTAAGGTCTATCAAGATTTCGCGACTGAGATAGCGCACTACCTAAAACCCCGGTGGATAGACACATCCTAAAGACTCAAATCAATAGGTTGTAGCAACGAAGTAACCCTCATGTATGCTCCTTATGCGGTCAATTAATCAGCTAGACAGTCAAACCACAAGCTACATGATGAAGCGATGGTTCAAGAAGCTTTCGCCTTGCCTGAATTAACAGGCAACGCCTGAAAAGGGATGGTGTAATTACCTGGATATGCTGACATGAATCGCAATGTGTTAATGCTAGAGGTTCAAGTAGCAATGAATAAGCCTAAGTCAGATTCGCTCCTGAATACTGAAGGATGGAAGAATATCAATTGGCCTAAAGTTGAACGATATGTCTTCAAGTTGCTCTCATCGCATCTACGCTGCTTCCCGTTGTGGCAATGTCAAGCTTGTCCGCCAACTCCAAAAGACACTGATGAGGTCATGGTCTAATAGAGTCTTATCGGTTCGTAGGGTAACAGTAGAAAACCAAGGTAAAAAGACAGCCGGAGTGGACGGGGTAAAATCCCTATCCCCAGAAGCGCGTCTAGAACTAGGAGGACGATTAAAACTCACTGGTAAATCCAAACCCACCAGAAGAGTTTGGATACCCAAACCAGGAAGAGAAGAAAAGCGCCCATTAGGAATACCCACGATATACGACCGAGCTTTACAAGCCGTAGTCAAAGCTGCCCTAAAGCCAGAATGGGAGGCGAGTTTTGAACTAAACAGCTACGGTTTTAGACCTGGAAGGTCATGCCATGATGCGATACGGCAAATCAAAAGCGCCATACAACAAAAGGCTAAATTTGTTTTGGATGCAGATATAGCCAAATGTTTTGACCGCATCAACCATTTAGCCCTACTCCAGAAACTCAACATAAAGGGTAAAGTCAGACAATAAATAAAATCCTGGCTTAAATCTGGAGTCATACACCAAGGGGTATTTACTGCTACATCCCTTGGAACACCACAGGGCGGGGTTCTCAGCCCGCTTTTGGCAAATATAGCCCTCCACGGTTTAGAAGAAAAGCTCAAAAAAACAGCAGAATCCCTCGATATCAGATATCCTGATGGGAAACAAACAAACAAAAGGGATAAAAGAGCCTCATTAACCTTTGTGAGGTACGCAGACGATTTTGTTGTTCTACACGAGGATAAAACAGTTGTCCAAGGATGCAGAGAAATTATCTCTGAATGGTTAAACGGTATAGACTTGGAATTAAAACCTGAAAAGACAAGACTAACCCACACCCTCAAACCAAAGCTAAGTGAGGATGGTGTTGCAGGATTTGACTTTTTAGGTCATCACATCCAACAACACCCAGTTGGTAAATACCGGAGTGATAGGGACTCCAAAGGTAGGATATTGGGTTTTGACACACTCATCACCCCATCAAAGAAGGCAATTAAGGCTGATCAAGATGGAATTAAAGGAATCATCTTAAAACATAGGTCGTCACCACAAGAGGCGCTAATTAAAGACCTTAACCCTGTAATCAGGGGATGG